>NZ_QODK01000010.1 GCF_003324485.1 Cohaesibacter intestini
TCGTAAAAGAGCGCTGCCTGCGCAACTTGCCTCGGTCCCAGCATTCGCAAATCCCCCCTTTTCCTAAAAGGATTGAATCAGGACCAAGCGATTACTTCAACAGCTACTTTTTCAACACCATTCGCCCTCTTTACCAGTTGATACTCAGATAGTGAGGAGCGGGGCTAGGCATTCGCTTGAAGAATTCTGTAGATCTGCATTCGGGAACAGCCGAGGGCTCTAGCAATGGCACTTGGCCCCAATCCGTCAGATCTCATGCGTATCACTTCGCCTCGATCAATGCGTTGTTGGCCGCCCTTGTACTTGCCCTGCGTCTTCGCTCGTTCGATGCCTTCGCGTTGTCGTTCTTTGATGAACCGTCGCTCCATCTGAGCTACCATACCCAAGACCGTCATGACGATCTGGCCCATGTCGCCCTTAGTGGAAACGTAAGGGTCGAGGACGGTCACGAATGCACCCTTCTGCTCGCACTCATGAACTATGTTTAGAACATCGCGGGTATCACGACCAAGCCGATCAAGGCGGGTCACGATCAGCTCATCGTCGGGGCGAAGGAACTCTAGGATTGTAGCTAGTTCGGCACGATTTTCGCGGCTTCCTCCAGATACCTTTTCTGACCTGATCAAACCGCAGCCTTCAGCCCCAAGCCGATTTTGTTGAATTTCCAGATCTTGTTCATGCGTACTGACGCGGGCGTAGCCTATTTTTGCCATGTGTCACCTCAGGGTTTAGGCTTGAGGCTAGCAGGTGACAAATAGTCACTGTCAACCCTGATGTGACGCCCTGAGGTGTAACAATGGCCTGTCACGGCAGGGTATACCTTGAAGTGACGCAAACACTGGCTTTAGCTGGATCTGAAGTTACATGATCCTAGTGGTGGATTTAAATACCGGGTGGGAGGTCATTTGCTATTCTCAACTTGGATTGATCTCTATTGGCAATCAGGGCGCTCGATACACGCAACCGGTCCGTAAAGTGACGTTTCAGCATAGTTACATAATCGCCAAACATGCGAAGGCTAGAGATTGGCCGATTTTAGTTTGCACCGGCCAACCACTGTCATTAAGCCCTATTTCTTGCCGACTTCATAATAGGGTTCGGTCTTGTTGACCAAGGATCCTCCGAACGCATAAACGGTGTATTGTGCATTGGCATCATACTCCATTCCGAGTGCTCCGTCAGGCATGCCTGGGACAGCGATGCCTTTAATGTCTGGGCGTTCTTTCAGCATTTTTGCCAGCGCCGTCGGGTGGACATGGCCTTCCACGACATAGCCGTCAATCACGGCTGTATGGCAGCTTTCCATATCCTCCGGTACACTGAACTTTTGTTTTGCCCAATCGAGATCTTCGATATTTTTGCTCTCAATCTTGTAGCCAAGCTGCACAAGAGTCGCTATCCAGCCGCCGCAGCATCCGCAAAATTCGTTTTTGTAGACCGTCATCGTATTGGATTTAGCTAGACCAACTTGAGACGTGAGGGCAATTCCGCCTGCGACAAACAGGGATACCAAGAGATTCTTTTTGAGGGACATGTTCGTGCCTTTCCCGCTCCCCTGATTAGAGAGGTATTCATGTGACTTGAGAAATAGAGAAACCATTCGTGCAGAATTTACGCACGATATGCACAGGTCAGACGATGGGAGGGCGGAAACCCGTCTTTGGATTGAATGCTGCCAGTACCTTGTTCTTGTTCCATAAGGCATGGAAATGATGATCCAAATGAATTGCAGTGGGATTGAGTGCTGCAATAAGGCAGCAATCCATCATGCAAATCGATATTTCGGATTGGCAATTGGGCCCTAGACTGGTGCAGGTATCATCGTAATACAGTGCTGACGTCATAATCGTAGCATAGGATTGCGTCAGATCCGTATCACTATGAGTCACGACGTCAGACGTTCCATTAACGGTGACGGGCAAGGCCAGAAACAGCGCGACAAGAATGATGTTGACAGTAAAACGCATGAACGCTGTTTATCAGATATATCGTTGAACCGTTTTGATTTTAGTCATTTGGTTTGGGTGCGGTTAGCTCATCAGATACTTGATCAATGCCGCGATGATCAACAGCGCAATGATCAGGCCAATCCACATACCAAAACCACCCATACCAAACCCCATTTCGTATCCACTCATCATGAGTTGCTCCTTTCGATTTCAATGGTTGAAGACAAAACCGCCTCTACCCACCTGAGGCGAAGAGCATTGCTGAGCACGAATACGCTTGACAGGGCCATGGCTCCTGCCGCCAGCATTGGGGAGAGAAGCATGCCATTGATGGGATAGAGAAGTCCCGCAGCCACAGGGATCAGTAAGACATTGTAGCCAAATGCCCAGAAGAGATTCTGGCGGATATTGCGCATGGTGCGGCGGCTTATATCCAGCGCGTTAACAACGCCTCTCAGATCCCCAGACATCAGCACCACATCGGCACTTTCAATGGCCACATCAGTCCCGGTGCCAATCGCGATTCCGACATCGGCAGTGGCAAGCGCAGGAGCGTCATTAATGCCGTCGCCAACAAAAGAAACAGACTTACCCTCTTTCTTTAGCGCCTTAATAGCGTCCACCTTGCCATTGGGGAGAACTTCAGCCACCACATGGTCAATGCCCAATGTCGATGCGATGGCCTGTGCTGTCGCCTGATTGTCGCCTGTGATCATGGCCACTTGCAAACCCTGATTATGTAGGGCATTGATCGCTGCCGGGGTCGTCTCTTTGATGGGATCAGCCACCGCAATGAGCGCGACCAATTCGCCGTTCAGTGCCGCATATAGTGGCGTCTTGCCCTGCTGGGCCAAAAGACCTGCTTCTACATCGAAGATTGAAATGTCGAGGCCCTGTTTGATCATATATCGATCCGCACCAACCCAGAGCTGATTTCCATTGATGGTGCCTTCAACGCCGTAACCGGGAATGGCTTGGAACTCTTCCACGTGTTCGATAGACAGATCCTCTTTTTGGGCCGCTTCAACAATGGCATTTGCAACTGGATGTTCCGACTTGGCTTCAAGACTGGCTACAAGCGAGAGGATGTCCTCGCGCTCATGGTCTTCGGCAACATGCATGTCAGTTAACTCCGGTTTGCCCTTGGTGAGGGTGCCGGTCTTGTCGAGCGCGATGATCCGGGATTCATGTAGGGATTGAAGGGCATCGCCTTTTTTGAATAGAACTCCTAGTTCAGCCGCTCTACCAGTCCCCACCATGATCGAGGTGGGTGTGGCCAGTCCCATGGCGCATGGGCAAGCAATGATCAGCACTGCAACTCCGGCCACGAGCGCAAGGCTGAGCGCCGGGTCTGGGCCAAAGATGAGCCATGTCACAATGGTCAGGGCCGATATGCCAAGGACGATGGGTACGAACCAGCTGGTGATTTTGTCGACCAGTCCTTGAATAGGTAGCTTGGTCCCTTGGGCGTCCTGCACCATCTTGATGATCTGGGCGAGGACCGTATCTGCCCCTGTATTGGTCGCTCGAATAGATAGTGCTCCAGAGCCATTGACCGTACCACCCGTGACTGGGCTGTCTGTCGTTTTCTCAACCGGGATGGGCTCACCGGTTATCATGCTCTCATCGACGTACGAGATGCCATCGATGACAATACCGTCTACCGGTAGCCGTTCTCCGGGGCGAACCTCCACCAGCATATCCCGTTCCAACGCCTCAACCGGGATGGTTTGTAATCCGTTCTCTGTCTGAATGCGGGCGGTTTTGGGTTGCAGGCCAATCAGTTTCTTGATTGCTTCCCCGGTGCGACCCTTGGCGCGTGCCTCCAGCGTGCGTCCCAGAAGAATGAGAACCACAATCACCGCCGCCGCTTCGAAATAGACCATGCGTGTGCCTTGAGGCAAAAGGTCAGGGGCAAAGGTCACGAGTGTGGAGTAGCCGTAGGCGGCAGTCGTGCCCAGAGCCACAAGGGAGTTCATGTCTGGTGTGGCCTTAACGAGAGCCGGGTAACCCTTTTGGTAAAAAAGACGTCCAGGTCCAAACAGGACCAAGCTGGTCAGAATAAACTGCATGATATGGCTGGTCTTTTCAGACAACAGCGAGGCAAATAGTTCCTTTGCACCTGGGATGAAATGAGAGGACATCTCAAACAGGAAAACGGGAGCTGTCAAAATGGCTGCCGCAAGGAAGCGGCGGAAGAGGATGTCCGCTTCTTTTTCCCGTTCTGCCTGAAGGTCAAGGGATTGGTCAGATCCTTCCGGTTTTGCCGAATAACCGAGCTTGGAAACGATTGCGGCCAACTTTTCTGGGCCGGTGCGCCCTTCCCAATAACTGATGGTTGCGCTTTGAGCAGCAAGATTAACCGACGCTTCAAGAACGCCGGGAGTTGCAAGCAATGCTTTCTCTACCTTGCCCACACAAGAAGCGCAGGACATATCGGCAATGGACAAGCGCGATTCTCTTGTTACTGCTGGATATCCGACTTTCTTGAACGTTTCGATCAACACCTGTTGTTCAACTGGGCGATCCAGCGTCAGAATGGCGGTCTGATTGGCGAGATTAATGGTCGCATCCAAAACGCCATCCAGCTTCTTTACGGCTTTTTCCACCCGTCCAGCGCAAGACGCACAGGACATCCCTTGTAATTGATAGGTATCGCTGATTGACTGAGACATGGTTTTTCCTGCTTTTGACCTGAAGTCGTTTCGTCTGACCGCTAAGATAGGAGTTCCGGCAACTGGAAGGTCAAGGGCGCGAAAAAGATTTATTGGTCCAACTTTCAATGCTTGACCTTCCAGTAGGTGGAAGCCTTACTATGGGGAAGTACGGAGGGTTTGTTGTGACCGAGAAACAAGAAAGAAGTCAGCAGGAAACAGACATGCTTGGGCAGGGGGACACTATCCATCACGGAATATTGCTCAAGGCGGCTGAACTTGGTTTCACGGAAGAAGAGATTGAAAATCTGAGAAGCACCTATGGGGCAATAGGGCGGAGAAACAAAAAATGAATATCGGTCATGCGTCCAAAGCCAGCAATCTGCCCACCAAAACCATTCGCTATTATGAAGACATCAATCTGATCAATCCGGCCCGCACGGCCAATGGCTATCGGGATTATTCAGACAATGACATCCATCGACTGTCTTTCTTGCAGCGTTCTCGTTCTCTTGGCTTTAGCATTGAAGAATGTCGCTTGCTCTTGTCTCTCTATGATGATGAGAACCGCGCCAGCGCTGATGTGAAGTCCATTGCTATGTCCAAGATCACAGAGATCGACAGAAAGATCGCTGAGCTAAAGAGCTTGCGCCACACATTGTCGGAGCTCGCCCACAATTGCCACGGCAACGACAAGCCGGATTGTCCCATTCTGGACGGACTGGCTATGGACAACAAGGGCTCGGAATAGACAATGACGCTGAATGCCTCCTTCTACCGGACATCTGGGTTGGTGCTGACATTGCTTGGCATGCTCGCCCTTGTCCTGACGGGAGGAAGCTTCAGTCATGCTCATGAAATTATCCCTACCGGCCATGATCATCACCACGCGTATGATCACGACGATGATGTATCCCATCATCATGATGATAAGACACAAGGGAGCAGTGAAGGGCCTATCCATTGCGGAGCGCCGATCCTGACCTTGGTTTTTCAGCAAATCATCGTATCTGTTAGTGGCAAGGAGAGGGTAACGGGCAAATCGATTGTTGATCTGATTCCACGTGTCCTATCTCCTGAACCACCGCCACCCCGTCTCGCCTGATTGAAAATGAAGCAAGTTTCCAATTTCAATCAATAGGCGATCATCAAATGAAAAAACTGATCTTTTCTACCGCAGTTATCGCAATCATTTCTGCCACCACTCTCCCTGTTTCTGTTTCTGCTCACGGTGGAGCAAGCGGCATCGTCAAGGAACGGATGGATGCAATGGGCATGATGGGCGATGCCGTCAAGGTTCTAAAGGATATGATGCAGGGTAAGGCAGATTATGATGCTACGACCGTGCGTGAGCAGGCTTCTATCATCCAAAAACATGCCGGCGACGCGCTGACCAAGGCGTTTCCTGAAGGCTCACTCGATAAGCCTACTGAGGCCAAACCGGAAATCTGGACCGATTGGGAGCGTTTCACTGTGCTTGCCAAACAGCTGGAGAACTTTGCCGAAGGCCTTGGCCTAGCGGCAGACAATGGTCTTCAGATGGGGCAAGGCATGAGATCTGGTATGGGGTCTGGCAAAGGCATGGGTGCCATGATGGACGGTCAATCTCCCATGATGGGAGGCAAAGGCATGATGGGCCAGATGATGGGTGATGATCATTTCAGCCCAGAAAGTCTCGCCAAGATGCCTGTGCAGGGTGTCTTCACTATGATGGTTCAGACCTGCTCAGCCTGTCACACCGATTTCCGTATCGAGAAGAAATAGCCCATGAAGAAGCTAGGACTTCTGGTGATTGCGGCTCTGGTATTGTCCGGGGCTGCTTTCACGATACTTGATCAATGGCCAATTGGTCGGGATCCTGATCTGGATACATTGAAAGGTGTCCCTGAGCGGGGAGCCTATCTTGCGCGAATGGCCGGATGCATTGCCTGTCACACCAACATCAAGGATGGAGGCAAGCCGCTGGCAGGAGGCTTGGCCTTAAAAACTGATTTTGGAACCTTCTATTCACCCAACCTGACGACCCACAAGACCGAGGGTATCGGTGGTTGGACGGTCAATGATTTCGCCAAGGCGGTTCGTCAGGGCGTGTCCCCGGACGGGAAGCCTTATTACCCGGCTTTCCCTTATCCTTTTTATGCCCAATTGAGCGATCAGGATGTTGCCGATCTTTGGGCCGCGTTCCAAACCGTGCCTGCCGTCGATGAGGCCTCCAAATCGCAAGATCTCGGCTTTCCATTCAATGTGAGGGCCTCGCTCAAGCTCTGGCGGGCATTGTTTTTCGATCAGACGCCATTGATACCCAAGGAAGGCAAGAGCGAGATGTGGCAGCGTGGCCAATATATCGTTGAAGGCCCAGCTCACTGCGCGGCATGCCACACCCCCCGTAACATTTTAGGAGCAAGGCAGGCCGAGGCCGCTTTGCACGGAGCTGACAGATTGCCCGACGGTGGAAAATCTCCAGCCATCACCGCTGATGTTTTGAAGAGCCGGGGGTGGGATAAGGACAGCTTGGCCTATGCGCTGCAAACAGGCCTCACTCCTAACGGAGATGTGTTTGGCGGTTCGATGGGAGAAGTGGTACGAGATGGAACGGCCTTTCTAAGCCAACAGGACAGGGAAGCCATCGCCATCTATTTGCTGGATCTGGATGAATGATATGAGAATAAATCGAAGAGACTTCCTAAAGACCAGTCTGGGAGCAGCAACCCTTGGAACCATGCCGGGTTTTTTGTCCATTTCCTATGCCAAGGATGGCTTCATAGAAATACGCGCCATGGAGGCAGAGCAAAAGCTCTATCTTGGCGATGTACCAAGCTCAACACTCTGGACGTATAATGGCACGGCCCCGGGGCCGGAAATCCGGGTCAAGCAAGGGGATCGGGTCAAGGTTCGTTTTGTCAATGAGCTCAAGGAACCCACATCAATCCACTGGCATGGCATTCGCATCGCCAATGACATGGATGGCGTGTCCGGCCTAACGCAAGATCCCGTCCAGCCGGGCGAGATATTTGAATATGACTTTGTCGTGCCTGATGCCGGGACTTATTGGTATCACGCCCACAATAAGAGCTGGAATCAGGTCGGGCGCGGGCTTTACGGGCCTCTGATCGTCGAAGAACCTTACCCCACCTTCGATCCCGACCATGATCTTACCCTTGTTATTGACGATTGGCGTCTCAACCAGCAAGGTCAGCTTGATGAGCGGTCGATGGGAGCCATGATGGATTGGAGCCATGGTGGACGACTTGGCAACTGGCTCACAGTCAACGGTCAGAGCATGCCGGACTTTGAACTGACGGAGGGAGAGGCCTATCGTCTGCGCCTCATCAATGTCTGCAATGCCCGCATTCTTGAGATGGATCCCAATCGGTTTGATGCCAAGATTTTGGCTTATGATGGCCAGCCGCTCGCAAAGCCTAAAGTGTTGACCTATCAACCTTTCTTGTTAGGTTCAGCCCAGAGGGTTGATCTGTTGGTTATCCCAAAAGCAGGTGGCGACTTCGCCCTTGAAGAGCTGTCGGGCCGCGAGCCCTTTCCCTATGCCACCTTCAAGGTGACGGGGTCATCCAACTCAGCTGCCCCAATTCCGGTTTTGAAGCCTAACAAGATCCCGGAGCCTAATCTTGACAGCGCCAAACACTTCAAACTTCATATGACGGGTGGGGTAATGGGGAGGATCGACAAGATCATCTATAAGGGCAAGGAGCTTGAGGGGCAGGATTTCCCCCGAACCAAACAGTTTTGGGCCTTCAATACTATCGCCAATCTGGCCGAGGATCCATTCTTTGCAGCAAACCGTGATGAGACCATCGTCATAGAGATGATCAATGATACAGCTTTCGCTCATGCAATGCATGTTCATGGACATCATTTCCAAATATTGGAGCGGGAGGGTAGTGTCGTTGATGAGGGTCGCCCTTGGAAAGATACCTTCCTCATCGGACCAGAGCAGACCACCAAGATTGCGTTTGTTGCTGACAATCCCGGCAAATGGCTGATACATTGTCATATGCTTGAGCATGCTGCCTCTGGCATGACAACCTGGTTTACAGTCGCGTAAGTGAGACCATGATCAAGATGCACCGAACTTTCCAGCGCTTCGTCGCTGCCCTCATGCTGCTTTCCTTCGCAGCCATGTTCGGTGCTGCCTATCTGCCGGTCGATCATCATGAAACCAGCCTGTCTGTGGTTGACGCACATGAAATTGTTGTCGAGAATAAAATGATCACCGCAATGACGGGTGCACATGATTGCTGTGATCAGGATATGGCCGCGAATGCTATCGAAGAGCTGCGTTGTTCTGTTGATTGCTCCTATTACTTTTCGTCAAATGAGTTTGCTTTTTACTCTTCGTCTCCGGCCTTCGGTGATGGGGTGACGCATTCTATGTTCCTTGCGCAGAAAACGAGTGTTCTACGTCCTCCAATAGCGTAAGCCTCATTCAAATTGCCTTTCTGTACACTGTCAGCATGCTTTTAAGCTGGTACGCATTTCTGCAGATGAATGCGGTAGATGGGCATATCTTCAAGACAATCGAATGATGAATGGTCGTCCGACCACGCATTGTATGCGCGGTGCCGACAAGGATACGTAATATGAAAAATGCAAAGAATGAGGTCGGTTCCAGCACCTTGCTGGAGCGCATTCTTCCCAAAACTTCACATGGCTGGTTTATGGCAGCCTGCTGCGCATTGATGGTGATCGGTGTGGGTATCGCTTTTGCAGGCAACTCTCAAGAGCAGACTTTGCCGAAAGCCCTATTAAGCCTTGCACCTATCGCTGGATGCTTCGTCATGCATTTGGTCATGCATCGCATGATGGGGCGCTCCTGCCACCAAGCCGACCATCAGTTGGCCTCCAAAGGGAAAGCCGAGCCTCGATGAACAAACCCCAATTCTCACGTCGCACTTTTATGATTGGATCTTCCATTCTGGCGGCAAGCACATTGGCGGGGTGTAACCGCACCACCAAAGGCTCGGTTGCAACTGCGCCCAGCATTCCGAGCCCCTATGCCACCATGTATGGTCCGATGCCGCATGAGCGCTTTCCGCTACCAGGCATTAATCTTGACAAAATTCCTGAGAAATATCTCCGACGGGTCGTTTCCTATCGAACCGACGAGAAGGTTGGAACACTGATCGTCGATACCAAACACTACTTCCTCTATCTCGTTCAGGAAGATGGCAAGGCGATCCGGTATGGCGTCGGATTAGGGCGTGCTGGCTTTGAGTGGTCAGGGCGCGCAACCGTGGCCCGAAAAGCATCTTGGCCAACATGGACACCGCCTGAAGAGATGATCGCAAGACAGCCGGAGCTCGAAAAGTGGAGCTGGAAGAATGGCGGCATGCCGCCAAGTCTTAAGAATCCATTGGGAGCGCGCGCCCTCTACATTTACCAAGACGGCAAGGACACCCTCTATCGACTGCATGGAACAGCCGAGACTTGGTCCATAGGGAAGGCTGTCTCATCTGGCTGCGTTCGTTTGCTCAATCAGGATATTGTCGACCTTCACCGCCGTGTGCCAAATCAGACACCGATTGTCGTGCTGTAGGAGACGCTATGAAAAAGCCAATTCTAATCGCGACGCTCACCATGGCCCTGATGACATTGGGGCTAGGGGGATATTACTTCGTCACTCAACAGGCCGATCCATTTTTACTGAAGCCAAGTAACAAGAAAATCGTCTCGCTTGGTCGGACAGTTTACGCGGATAACTGCGCTTCCTGTCATGGCGAAAAACTGGAGGGTGAGCCGAACTGGCAAACTCCGAATGAGGAAGGATACCTGCCGGCTCCACCTCATGATGAAACCGGACATACATGGCACCACCCTGATGATGTTCTGTTCGGTCTGACCAAATTTGGTCTGGTCAAATTCGCCAAACTCAAGAACCACAAGTCCAATATGCCTGCCTATGAGGACATCCTGAGCGACGAGGAAATCGTCGCAGTTCTGTCTTTTATCAAGAGCGCTTGGTCTGAGGAGATTCGGGGAGTTCACGATCAAAGGAATGCATTGGCAGCCGAAAGGAGCAAACCATGAATAGGCGCCAATTTCTGACAGCCACTTCAGTCGTGGGGCTCGGAGCCGTTGGTCTTTATACCTTCGGAGGCAGCAGCTCAATGAGAGCCGCTGATCTTGAAGGCATGCCGAGGCTGAAAATGCCACCATTGCTCGATGCAAGGGCCGACAGATCTCCCGAGTTGGTCGCTCAAAAGGGGAATACCGTCTTTGTGGGTAATGCTTCAAACCAGACCTTTGGCTTCAATCAGTCCTATCTAGGCCCGACATTGGTACTCGAGAAAGGGGACTTCAACCCGGTCATCAGAAATGAGTTGCCGACGCCGGTTAGTGTGCATTGGCATGGGCTATTGGTTCCGGGCGATCATGATGGAGGGCCTCACATCCCGGTCAATCGCGGCGAGGAATGGTCACCGGAAATCACGATTGACCAGCCACCGGCAACTGTCTGGTACCACACTCATATTCATGAAAGAACGGCCCATGATGTCCATAAGGGTTTGGCTGGGGTCATTCACCTGACTGATGGCCGGGATGATGATCGAGACTTGCCTAACAGATATGGAATCGATGATCTCACTCTGGTTCTTCAGGACCGCCGCATCAATGAAAGTGGCTTTGTGTCCTACCGCTTGTCCATGCCTGATCTGATGCATGGTTTTACCGGCAACACCATGCTGGTCAACGGGCAATATGGAACAGTCGGAGCCGTGCCCAACGGGATTGTTCGCCTCCGTCTCATCAATGGATCCAACGCGCGGATCTATTCGTTGTTTTTCGAAGATAACAGGGAGTTCCAGTTGATCGCGACGGATGCCGGTTTCTTGGCGAAGCCTGCAACGATGTCCAACTTACCATTGTCTCCTGGAGAACGTGCTGAAATTCTGGTGGATTTCTCTGACGGGAAACCCGCCATGCTCATGAGTGGGGGTGATCCAAATCAGGGGCCCGGCGGCATGATGGGGCGCATGCGCGGTTTTGTTGATCAGTTCGTGGACAGAGACTTTGCAATCCTGCCATTCGCCGTCGACGAGCGTATGGAAGCCCGGATTACCAAATTCCCTGATGAGTTGGACGGTGCAGATATCACCCTCAGGGAAGAAGATAGCATCAGAACACGCTCATTTTCGCTGGACATGGGGATGATGGGCATGATGGGAGGAGGAGGCTTTGCCATCAACGGGGAGCCGTTCGATATGAATAAGGTCAATCTTGAAGTCGCTCTTGGATCAACAGAGACATGGCGAGTTTCCAGCGCCATGCTATCCCACCCCTTCCACATTCACGGCGCCGTCTTCAAGGTTCTGTCAGAAAACGGACGCAGTCCGCAGCGCCACAATGAAGGCCTCAAGGATACTGTTTTAGTGCAGGACCAGATCGATCTTTTGGTGCGCTTCGACAAACCGGCGAGCCGGGAAAAACCTTTCATGTATCACTGCCACATTCTGGAGCATGAGGATGCGGGAATGATGGGTCAATTTGCCGTGGTCTAGCCAATTTTTTCAAAAATCAGGATTCTATCATGAAATCTCTAACCACAATTTTCGCCGCCTCCATAATCGCCTTCACACCCATCTCGGCGATGGGTGACCAACTGACAGGTGATCAGATCAAGAAGCTCGCACTTGAAGCCATTCTGGAAAATCCCGAGATCATCCGCGACGCCATTACCTTGCTTCAGGAAAAGGAAGAACTGGCAAAAAGGGAAGAAAGAAAAGCAGTCATACAGAGTCAGATTGTGGCTCTTGAGCAGGACGAAAATGCGCCTGTGCTCGGCAACCCAAATGGGGATGTCACGGTTGTTGAGTTCTTTGACTATAACTGCCCTTACTGTAAGAGTGCAGTGCCGATGATCAAGGCCGCCATCAAGAATGATCCGAATTTACGGATCGTTTATAGGGAGTGGCCAATCCTGAGCGAAGGGTCGATGTTCGCGGCGCGAGCAGCCTTGGCTGCCCGAGAACAGGGAAAATACGAAGAGCTGCATTGGGAGTTAATGGAGGTTCGCGGCAGGATCGATGAAGCCGTTGTCATTAAAGCCGCAGAGAATGTAGGGTTGGATGTCGACAAGCTAAGAACTGATATGAAGACTCCCCAGATTGACGCCCATATCGAAAAATCGATGCAGCTTGCACAGCTGCTGAGCTTTTCCGGAACACCATCCTTTGTCGTTGGGGAAAATGTCGCTCCTGGATTGATTTCGCCCAACCAACTTCAAGATATGATCGACGAAGCCAGAGAAGTTCAGGCTGCAAAAGAATGACGGATGCCCGCCTGACGTCAGATCACAAGCGGAAGAGTATGCCCAAGCGTCATAAGGAACCGTTTGTGAAAGGACAGATGCTGCGCTTGGCGGTGGTGTTCTTCTTGCTTTTGATCATTGTCCTTGTCTTCACCAGTGAGACTGGAAAGAGCCTCCTAGAGTTTTTCGACAAGGATGCAATCGGCGGTCTTGTCCAAAAGGTTGGCCACTGGGGTCCCTTGCTGATTGTTGGAATGATGGCAACGGCCGTGGTCTTTAGTCCCCTGCCTTCAGCACCAATCGCTGTTGCCGCCGGTGCCGCCTATGGGCATATTGGGGGAACGGTAAGTGTCGTTCTCGGAGCGTCGTTGGGGGCTGTAATTGCATTCTTATTGGCCCGATGGTTGGGGCAGGACTTCGTTCGCAAATGGTCTGTTCTACCTGATCGACACTTTTTGCAGCCCTCTCAGCGCGCTCTCATGCTGACTGTGATCGCTGCTCGACTGATCCCATTTGTCTCATTCGACGCAGTCAGTTATGCCGCAGGGCTCACCAAACTGTCTTTGTTCAACTTCTCGGTTGCAACTGTGCTTGGCCTTATGCCTATGAGCTTCTTTCTTGCTCACATTGGTGATCAATGGGTAACGACGGAAGGAAACGACCTCATGAGTTGGGTCTTTGTTGCAGGTGCCTTCTCTCTTCTTCCTGCTGCTGGATATGCGGTGAAGTGGCTTCAGGACAGACGATCATCACAAAACGGATAAGGATCTCACCCATGTCAAAATATTTTGTTCTGGCCTTCATCGGATTGGGGCTACTCATCATGTTTTATCAAAATATGAATGGTGCTCCAGATAGCTCTGTTGAGGTTCTGGTTCCGTCTTTTTCTGCAACAGCATTAAAAGGGCAAGAGCTCTTCAACGAGAATTGTTCCGGATGTCATGGAGAGAATGGATCTGGATCGGATGTTGGACCGCCTTTGATCCATGACATATACAAACCCAGTCATCACGGTGATCAGGCGTTTTATCTCGCGGCGCAAATTGGTGTTCGGGCACACCACTGGCCTTATGGCAATATGCCTAGGCAACCTCATATAACACCAGAAGTTATGGCATCGGTTATTCAGTTTGTTCGGGAGACACAGAGAGCCAATGGCATTTCGATGCAATAGTGCCAAACAAAGAACGAGGTCACGGGGTCGGCCCCGTGATCTCATAGTTTCCGCGCTGCGTCTTTTTCAGTTTGCCAGCTCGAACGAGGTGTGCAAGGGAGCGGTAGACGGATTCATGGCTTAGACCGATCGTCGCCGAAAAGTCCATAATCGATCCCTTTAAAAATCCGGCGTTTAGCGCTTGCCAAACCCTTTCCTGTGAAGATTTGATCGCCATGATTTCGACTTGTTGTCGGTAGGCCTGGACTTGCCTTGCCAGCATTTTACTGAAGGATATCGAGAATCTGGCATCGCGCTCCAATGCATCAAGAATTCCCTTCTTGTCCAAACGCAACAAGCCACTGTCCGACTGACAGACTGCATCACAATGATAAGTATCAGAGAAAATGGATGCCTCAGCGAAGAATGTACCAGAAATAGCATGATGGACAATTTGTTGATCGCCCGTCGTCGTGTATCGACGAAGCTGAACTTGCCCAGATTTTAGGTAATACATTGCTGAACATTGCTCACCCTGCCGGAAAATGTACGACCCACTATTCCGGTTGATAAGAGTTGCCAATGGCTCTGTTAGGGAATTCAAGAAATCTGTTTCCATATGATCACAATCATAAGTGAAAGAACTGATCTTGTCTATTGTGCGTGCAATCAGACAGGAGAGATGAATGAAATATCTTATGCTCACAATATTGCTGCTATTCTTACCATCAGCAATATCAGCCCAACATGCACATATGGATTCTTCAGAGATCAGAGAAACCGGTCAGGACGCTTTTGCAGCTTTGGCTGAGATTGTTATCAAGCTTCGGGAAAATCCAAATACAGATTGGTCCACGGTCTCGGTTTCAGCATTGCGTGCTCACTTACAAGACATGAACCGAGTAGCGCTTCAAGCTGAGGTGCGCACAGAGAAACAAGATCTTGAGACATCATTTCATGTCGAAGGAGAGGGAAGTGTTATCGGATCAGTACAGAGAATGGTACTCGCGCATGCGCCGATGCTTGAAACCGATAGTGGTTGGACGGTGAAGGCTGAGACCAAACCTGAAGGGGCAATTTTGACTGTTGGAGCCAAGAGCTTGGAAGAGCAGCGAAAGATCAACGCATTGGGGTTCTTCGGTTTAATGACAATCGGTGCCCACCACCAAATGCATCACCTGATGATAGCAACTGGTAATGACCCGCACTGATGATCAGCAAACGTAGCCCTAATGGCGCGGTTATGCCTACGCTTGCTAACGGTTGCGAAGATGTTAAGTGTTGCGTATTTGTGTCTGAGTTAATTCAGTGTCAATCTCAGGCTTTTTTTGTTGAATTCAACGAAATTGGCACGAATGGCTGCTCATAAAAAGAAAAAGCCCCACAGGGCTTACCTGAGGGGCTTGGGTGTCGTTTTGATGCGTTGGGTGCTGGCTGGGGCCTTACAGCTTCACAATGCCCGTGTAATCGACCATGCGGCCCTGTTCGAGCTTGATGGCGGCACGGTAGCCGCGTTTGCCTGATACCGAGAATACGAACTTGTCGTCGCTTTGCTCGATGAGCTTGAGCAAGTTCCCTTCTGCGTCTTGCAGAAGGTCAGCATCGAAGTCACTGTCCGATAGGCCCATGTCTCGCATGAAGGTGGCATTGTGAGCGATTGCCTCTGCGGCTTGCTGGCGCTTCTTTCTATCTTTGATGCCCCAGATGTTCCCGGCGATGTAGGAAAGGATGATCACTATCAGTGAAGTAATCAGGGCGACATTGCCAAAGTCTTTGGTGAGTGCAACGCCTACGAACAGCCAGCCTCCGGTGCCGATGGTGATCAGAATGGTGGAGCCAAGGAAAGTGACGAAGAATTTATAGGCATCTCCACGGCCTTGGCCAAGATAGAAATTCCGCCAACCAAAGGCGATCAGTAGAATGCCAATGATGGCCCAGACGATTGGGTTCTTCTTTGCGGCTTTATAGAGGTCCCGGCCAAAGCTTGCTCCGAAGCCGTATGTCGACGCTGTTGCCAGTTGCTCAAGCATCGCTATTTACTCCGGTGGTGCCGTTTGCCTGGTCAGGCTGGCTCTGTGCCTGAAGTGCGATAGCCAGGGGCTCCAGAACAGTTGTGTTGAGGTCCAGCAAAGCGTCGGGAAGTTGGTTGAATAGATCATTGATATTGAAGGCCTGGGGTTTGCTGCTGTCTTTGTCGGTTTCTAGCTCAATGCTTCGCAGCGTGGCTTCATACCGCCAGTCTGTGTCGCTTTCCTTGAAGCGATGGCGAAGAGGTATCAGTGCCGCTTTGAAAGGGGTAAAATAAACCGACTTCTCATCAGGCATCCTCAATTGAATGTCGATGGAATGACGGAAGTAGCTGTTGATTTCTAGATTCAGCAAGATCGGCAGGGGAGTGATCTCGAAGGCATCTGTATCCGGGTTTCGGATCTTTACGCCGATTTGGAGGTCGATTTCGGCTCGGTCCGAGAATTCAAATCCGCCATTGTCGATGAAGTGCAGTCTGACTTTTTCAGTACTGGCCGCTTTGGCAATCTCATCGCAGCGTGGCCACAGCCTTGCGCAAATGAGGTCATAAGCGCAGAGATCCTGTCTGATAATTTCATTGAGGACCGGCCCGTGCTGATCCCAAAGTTGGGCTACTTGTTTCACTTGATCCTTGTTCATTGGAATGCTCTCTTGAATAGGTTTGATCTTGTTTTGTTCTATCAATATTCGTCCGCACGCATGACGGTCATCACCCGTGTCGTCTGAGCCGGGTCAGTTGGATCTGGTGAGCCATATTCCAAGTTCCGGTCGTAGCATTCAATCTTGAAGAAGAAGGTGCTGCCGTCATGAGAAAGCGAGCCGAAGTCATGTTCGCCGTATGGGTCATTGTCAGCACCAAACCCATCAAAGCACCGAATGGCTTGTAGCAAGGCTGATTGACCCTCAGCAGGCAAGCTGAGTACGCCTGGGGTGAGGAATACCTGCCCACCTTGAAGGGTCGAGCGGAATGCGTCATTGAGGACGCAAATCTTTTCAGATGATCCGCTCATTCTTCATACTCCCAGTCAAATTGGTTGAGGTCGACTTTGGGGTGTAGCATGGCCAGATCCGACACCTGTCGCTGGAAGTTCGGCTCATCAGTGTAGTCGCGCCAGCGCAAGGTAAAATTGATTGGCCCTGTCTTGCCGATGATCACGGCTAAGTAGAAACTTTCCTCTTCAACATCACGGGCAAGCACCAAGGAACCGACCCCAAGCTTGGACCATTCATCAGGCACTTTGCCTTCGATGACTGAAGCGCTTGAAGCAACGGAAGCTTCACTGCTCGATCCAGCACTATCAGCATCACTACTGGCGACCAACTGAAGCTGGGGTGCTTTATCTGCCTGAGGTGCAAAGCCCATCAATTTATCGAATACCTCACCTTGGATGCGGGGCATGAACAGCTTGCCGCTGTCGAAGATCCGGCCCTTCGGCACCCGTTGGGCCAATCCCATAATCTTAGTTCCTTTCACCACGACGGCCACTGAGCCAGCCGCTTTCGCGCTTGCCTTGGCGACCTTTGCATCGCTTGCCGCGAACCATGAGCCACGGGCAACGCCGCTCACATCTTTGGTGATCACCACGAGCGCGGGTTCATCATTGGAACCGGCGTAGGTGATCTGTCTGGCTGCATCTGCCATTGCATATCTCCGTGTCTGGAAGGTGGAAGAAGGCACTCGGCCATGCCCGATAATGCCTACCTGGAATCAAAAAGAGGCGCTGCAAGAATGCTAGCGCCTCAGTTTGCCCAATGCGGGCTTGATGCAGCCGATGATAGCCGATAACAACAAAGCTGTCAACAATATCTCTCGCAATATCAATTGCTTAGATATTCAACTCGCACTAGCCTGCGGCAGGCTAACGCTTTTTTGCCCTACCGTGCTCTGTGGGTTATTTCGAGCTACGACGCCTGCGTTTGCCGTTCGGACCTAGGCGCTTTCGCTTTGGTGGAGAGAGTGGTTTTGTTCCGCTTTCGCCCAGTGCTTGAGGGCTTAGGAGGCTGCTTCCGTTTTTTTGACGAGCTTTTCACACCAGCAAGCGTTTTCAGCTTGGCCCAGTCGAAAACCAACATACGAACAGTATCGATGCCCTTTCCCGGTCTAACTGAGGTGGTTAAACCTCCATCATTTGCACGAATGAATACGCCTTTAGCCTCCAGTTCGGCGAGAAGTCGCTGCTTTTCGTTTTCAGGATTCAAAGTTTCATCGATCACAAGGCCAAGAACAAGATTCTCGAAAGCCTCGTGCCTTATGTATGCTTTCCAGATGCCGAGCTTAACATATCCTGGCTTGTCAAAACCATGTACATTGGCCTTTGGTCGTCTGGGAAATTGCTCTTTGTCCGCCATGGCCTGATAGAGCGATTTGGCCAGTAGCTCCACTTTGACCGGACGTGGAGGTCCGTTTGCGATGATAGATGCGCGCGCGTATTGGCAGGCAAAGTGCACCAGCCCCGGTGCGAATGGGATGAAATCTGCGTCTTGTAACATGTAACCAGTGGCCCTGAGTTCGGCTACGAACCTCATCAGGCTTTCGTCAAACGGAGTTTCAACCTCTTCAAAATCCAAGGACTGCTCAACCTTGGTTGCAAAGTCAGAACTCAACCCATCTGGATCCTCGCACACATATTGATCCCATTTTTCCCCGATGGCACCAAAGCTGTTTCTAAGGCTTGCAGAAACTTTTTTGGCTGCGTCGCGGGGATCACCCATGCGGTTAGAAAACATGCTACGCCCCTGAGACCAGATGCCACCTTCCTCTTCGGTCGGCAAGTCAATGTTGAACACCAGGGCATCACCATCCCAGCGGTTATTGCCACCTGCATTTAGGAAGTAGGATAGGTCTTGGCTACCGCTTGAGCAGATCAAGTAGGGAGTATCAATGGCTGTCAGCCCAACTTTTGCTGCCTTCGAGCTTGCAGGCAGCCTCAATCCAGTAAGTGCCTTGATGTTTTCGGAGATGGTTTTCTTCTCGCTTTTGTCATAATCGTGATAGCGATCAATATCCCCCATGCAGATTGCGACCTGGCCGTGGGTTTTGACTGCTTCTGCCAGATCTGCGGGGTCCATAGACCAGGAAGGCCGTTTGTCCGGGTTGCCACGAATTGAGGCGCATAGCGAGGTCAGAAGCTTTCTTTCAGACGCTGCACCCCCAGAAAAGTGGACGATGACACTTGGATGCTCTCCATTCGAAGGCCTAAGCGTAGCGAAAATGCCCAACAAAATGGAGACCATTGGAAGGAAGCGATATGCAGCAATGTTTCCAACTTGTGTTTCCCACTCTTCAGCGGAGCCCTTTATCTCTGCAAGCCCGTACTTCTCAAGACTGGCATTCTGATAAAGGATGGTGAGATCATCGAGTTCGAGCTCTTTTTGATAAAAGGGGAAATAGGAGACGTCACCATGTTTCACCCAGGCGGCGGTATCAGTCAAAGTTCCAGCATTTTCTGGAAGACCGTTCTGGATGCTGGATGTGTCAATTCCCTTGTCAGACACCCCTGCCTTCAAGAGTTCCTGGCGAAGCTTGCTGGGGCTGTGAAAATCACCTGCGTCGAGCAAAATGCTTGCGGTGCGACTTCTATCGGAAACGGGTGCTTTGACCAAGACAAAGTGCTCCTTGGAAGCCTTATGCTGCAAGCGGTATGAGATGATTTCGTGATTGATCATGGTAAACTCCTCCAGTTCAAGATCAGTTGTAGTGGGGTGTGCAATGTTCTGTAAAAAGTGCCGTGACAGGTGTGACATGTGTGACAAAGGATCTGTCACAACTGTTCCAGATGTTTCGGCGATATTGAATGGTTGGAAGGCTTGGGGGGAAAGTGACAGTTTGCAGGTCAGGGCCATAGTGTAGCCAATACCTATACCCACTTTCCCTCTATCAAGCTTATAGAAGGGTCTATGGGTACAGTTATGGCCTTCCCCATCTTCATCAAGGGTAAAACCTGATGACAAACCTCTGAAGATGTCGTCATAGGGGGAACCAAGAGCAAGGTCTATCTTAGCCTTATCTGTCGTGCGCTGCTTCTTGCAATTGATCTGGATTAAACGACCATCGACCTGATATCGGTTCAGGTAAGACCGCAGCTCAAAATCCTGATCGTCTGTGAGAAATGGCCGAACTTTTTTATCCCCCGATTGGGAAAGGCGTTTGTCCAGCTTCTGAAAGAATGCTGATTTGTAGCAGTAGGTCAGGACTCTGAAAAAGTCTTCGGCTGTGTTCTGTACCTGCCGATGGTCAACCGGTTTTAAGGCATGTTTCGACTTGCGGTAGACTTGGCGCAGTCGCTTCAATGACTCTTCCTTGGAGATGCCAAACAAAAGCAGATGCAAGTGAGGTAACCACCCAATGACTTTTCCATTCTCTATCTTAAGCGCAAAGTCGGCGCCACCAATGAGAAGCGCCTCAGGCATGGCTCTCTGGAGGCGACGATAGTGCTTCTCCTTGAATGTGATCAGGTCGAACTGGGATAGTTTGCCTTGTGGGATGGGTGCTTCGGATGGGTACAGTGTCAAAAAAATCCACTCCCCCGCTTTTTCGTGCAGTCTGAGTTTCGTGCATGCTTCCACCAGGCCCATGCGGAAATCGCGAAGGCAAATTGGGCAACCATCACGGCGACAACGGTTGCGAGGGCTACATCTCTTGCGTTTGATTTTCGCAGATCTGTATTTTCTCCGCAGCATTGCCGCTTTGGACTTTGTTTCGGATGGTCCCTCAAACTTCGTAGGAAGGAACTCGGGCAATGTCATTTCCATAATAGCCCTCTTCAATACTGACTAGTATTCTGCTTCACGCCCTGCTCAATGAAAGCCTTCAGATCGGCATGGCGATAGCGGATGGTACGGTTGGCCAGCTTGATGAAGAGCGGTCCGCCACCAGCACTTCGGAAGTTAGCAAGCGTCTTTGCTGACAAGCCAAGAACGCGGGCTGCCTTTTCGGGGGTAAGGAGGTCGTCGGGCTTGTATTGTCGAGCTCTTGTGCGCTTAGTTCTGCGCTTTGGCGCGCGTGTACTTCTATGTTTTACCCGGGCTGTGGCCTCGGGGAACTCCGCCGCCATGAGTTCGCGGATGTGATCGACATCAAGCAAGTTTGCGCGATACAGCAGCAGTGCTTGATGGAAGACAGCTGTTGTGAAGTCTTTCTTGGATAGGTCAGAGAGTGTGGATTGAAGCATTTGCTTTCTCCAGTTCGCTTGTTGGGTTGAAGCGTGAGTTTGGAGCAAGCTGGATATGGAAAAGCCCAAGTGCTATGTCTCACAAAACGCACGCAAGAAAATCGTCAGCACCATTGCTGAGCAAAAGAAACTCTTGATTGTGGTTTTGTTCGAATAGCCCTTAGGCGAAAATGCCCTCGGTGTACCCGCCGGTGGTAGCTGTCTATTCAGTAAGGCACTGAACAGATCGAGATCGAACGGCGCTGTTTTAGTGGGCAATCTCCATGTCTTAATGCGGTCAAGTGCAAGGACTTTCCTTGCTACAGAACAATATGGATACTTAAAATTGAATTTTCAAGAGATATAAAGATATTTTTATGTGTCAAAGACATTCAGATGCTGTGGGGCCATACGTTGTGCTGGTCCACGTAAAATGTGAAGTGCATGCGTGCTTACTATGTGCTTACTTTTCAATTTTTGAAGTTTGATATTTTGAGTAAGTCATTGAAAATATTGGCGCACCCGAGAGGATTCGAACCTCTGGCCTCTGCCTTCGGAGGGCAGCGCTCTATCCAGCTGAGCTACGGGTGCCTGGCGCTGATGAGGGGATTGTCGGCATGACGCCTTGTCTCGATCCCGTCGCGCGAAGATATGTCGGACTTCTTAGCTGATGCGTTGCGTTGGTGCAATGGGAAATGACGGTGAATTTCGTCGCTTTGTGCATATTGCGCAGGGAGTGTGGCGTTCCATCCCAATGGCTTTGGGGCAGATGGGATCGGTCATATCGCAAAGGGGAGTATCCTCGCGCCGTCCGTGTAGTCGGGCATGACGCAGACGGCGATGTTGCGAAAGCCGGAAGCTCAGAAGATGATCAAACAACTTAGCGACAGGATCTGCAAAACCGTTTCAGCGAAGGAGGCAATCAATGTCTTGCAAACGTGCCGCCTGGGGTGACGCATTTGCGCTTAAAGCGGCCAGACGATCAGGATGGTGGGCACCGAGATGGCGATGATCAGGATCTCAAGTGGCAGGCCCATACGCCAATAGTCGCCGAATTTATAGCCGCCGGGGCCCATGATCAGCGTGTTGTTCTTGTGGCCGATGGGGGTAAGAAAGGCACAAGAAGCGGCCACGGCAACGGCCATCAGGAAGGGATCGGGGTTGACGCCGAGGCGATTGGCGAGCTCAATGGCGATGGGAGCTGCGACCACGGCTGTCGCCGTGTTGTTGAGCACATCGGACAGGGTCATGGTGACGACCATCAGGATGGTCAGGATGATGGCTGGGCCCAAGCCTTCAGTTAAAGACAGGATAGAGCCTGCAATTAGGCTGGTGCCGCCGGAATTTTCCAGCGCGGTGCCCAGCGGGATCATGCTGCCGAGTAGGACGACGACGGGCCATTCAATCGTGTCATAGACTTCGCGGACTGGGACAATTTCCAGCAGGGTATAGAGCACGACGACGGCGGCCAGCGCGATGGGGAGATAGACAAGCTCAAGGCTTGCAGCGAGGATGGCCAGCGCGAAGAGGCCGGCTGCCAGTCCGGCGCGGCCATGCTGGGTGAGGGACAGGCCGCGACTGGCCAGAGGCAGGCAGCCGAGCCAGCGAACCGTGTCGGGCAAGGCATCGGCAGGGCCAAGCAGCAACAGCACGTCACCGGCCTGGATTTCTTCCTTGCGGACCCGTTGATAGAAGCGCGTGCCCTGTCGGGAAATGCCCAGCAAAGTCACATTGCGGCGTGACAACAGGCGCACGGACATCGAGGAACGCCCGACAATGCGGGCATCAGCGGGCACCACGCATTCGGTCAATTCCATGCCGCGGGCGGCGACCGGGGCCTCTGATGGCTTGCGCTGATAGCCCAGTTTGAGACTGCCGACAAATTTATCGATCTGCTCAGGCGTGGCTTCGAGCACCAGAATGTCCTTGGCGCGCAATTCGGTGTTGCGGCTGTTGCCCGCCAAGCGCTTGCCGTTGCGGATGACACCCATGATGGCGATGTCATGCTCTTCGCAGGCCTCGTCGAGCTCCCGGACCAATTGGCCCTCGGCCTTGCTGTCTTCGATGACCACGACCTCTGCGATATATTTGCCGATTTCGAACAGATCTTGCGTTTCATCGCGGCTGCTCTGGGCGCCGGGGATCAGGCGCCAGCCAACCAGCGCGATGAACACCATGCCTGCAGTGGCGGCCACCAAACCGACGGGGGCAAAATCGAACATGGCAAAGGGTTCCCCCAAGGCCTGCTCCCGGAAGGCGGCGATGATGATGTTGGGGGGTGTGCCGATCAGGGTGATCATGCCACCCAGAATGGTGGCAAAGGCCAGCGGCATCAGAGAGAGGGACGGGCTGCGTCCCGACTTTTGCGCCGCCTGAATGTCAACGGGCATCAGCAGGGCGAGGGCGGCGACATTGTTCATCAGGGCGCTCATCAGGCCGCCTGCTGCCCCGATGATCGAGACGTGGCTTTGCAGCGAGCGGTCCTTGTCAATGACCAGAGCCGTGATCTTGTCGACCGCTCCGGACAAAACCAGCCCGCGCGAGACCACCAGAACCAGAGCCACAATGATTGTGGCCGGATGACCAAAGCCCGAAAAGGCCTGTTCCTTTGGCACAAGACCCAGCAACAATGCGATGACCAGAGCGCCAAAGGCGATGACATCATAGCGGATACGGCCCCACAGCAGCATCGCAAAGACAAGGCCGAAGAGGGAGAAAAGGGCAATCTGGTCGAAGGTGAGAGAGCTGTCTGACACGGAAACTGGCATGGTGGCGGGTTTGTGACCTTCATTTGGGTTTGTCGCACTGGGATCAGCTTATTCGATTTGAGCCTCAGATCCAGTGCTTTGATGCTGAAAGTGCGTGTGGTGGCTTTTGGTTCCAATAAAATTCTGGGTGAAACGCAATCGGATGGCTGGTCGGGTGAGGCGGATGGGTTAGTCTTGCCACATCTTCAAGGGATCAAGTGAAGGAAGCACCCATCATGACATCGGATTTGACCCACTGGACGCCGCGGCCTTTGCCGCCTCACACGGCCATGGAAGGACGCTATGTGCGGCTGGAGCCGCTGGATGCAGACCGTCATGCGGGGGCGCTGTATGTTGCATCGAATGTGCCCGACAAAGAGGACAAATTCCGTTGGCTGTTCGAGGCACCTCCAACAGATGAGGCACGTTTCACGGCTTGGGTGGCTGAACAGGCGGCCAAGCGTGATCCGCTTTTCTATGCAATCATCGATCTTGAAAGCGGCAAGGTGGCCGGGCGGCAGGCCTTGATGCGGATGGATACCAACAATGGCTCGATTGAGATTGGCAGCATCTATTGGGGGCCGTTGCTATCACGCCGAAGGGGTGCGACCGAGGCCTGCTATTTGTTCATGAAGCAAGCCTTTGACGAATTGGGCTATCGCCGGTTTGAATGGAAATGCAATGACCAAAACCTGCCCTCCAAGCGGGCGGCGGAGCGGTTCGGCTTTCGCTATGAGGGCCTGTTCCGCCAGCATATGGTGATCAAGGGGGAAAACCGCGATACGGCCTGGTTCTCAATCATCGATACCGAGTGGCCTGCTTTAAAGGCAGGCTATGAAAGCTGGCTGGATGAGGCGAATTTCGATGCGAATGGTCAGCAAGTGTCGAGCTTGCAGGACTGTCTCGCCAAGGCCCGGCAGGATTTGGCGCAACAAGGCATATGATAGCCAGCCCCGAACACCAAAAAGCCCCGCAGGCTGATCAGTCTGCGGGGCTTTTTCTATCGGGTTGGTAAGACTGTCAGGACAGTTTGCCGTGGCAATGCTTGAATTTCAGGCCCGAGCCACACGGGCAAGGGGCGTTGCGTGGCACTTTGCCATGTTGCCGGACATAAGCTTCCAGATCAAAGTCATCATTCGCCACCATCTCATCTTCGCCGGTGATCGGATCGATGTGGGAGGCGTGCATTTCAGGCAATTCCTGCTGCTCGAACGGGTTTGGTTCTTCCTGACGCAACACCACATGGGCCAATTGCTGGGTGACCATTTTGCGCAGGTTGATAAGCAGGGCCTGGAACAACTCGAAGCTCTCGGTCTTGTATTCCTGCAGCGGGTCGCGCTGGCCATAGCCGCGGAAACCGATGACGTTGCGCAGGTGATCCAGAGCCACCAGATGCTCACGCCAGAGATGGTCGAGGATCTGAAGCAGAACCGATTTCTCCACCTGACGCATCAGGTCCGGGGTGAAATTAGCGGTCTTGGCGGCGGCGGCCTCGTCGGCGGCACGCTTCAGGCGGTCAAGGATCTCCTCGTCCGCAATGCCTTCTTCCTGCGCCCACTCCTTCACCGGGACATCGAGATTGAGATATTCCTGCACATCGTCATGCAGACCTTCAACATCCCACTGCTCGGCGTAGGCCTTTTCAGGGATATGCTGTGCAACGATGTCTTCAATGACTTCATGACGCATGTCTGAGACCACGTCGGCAACGCCTTCTTCATCCATCAGGTCGATACGCTGATCGAAGATGACCTTACGCTGGTCATTCATCACGTCATCGAATTTCAGCAGGTTCTTACGAATATCGAAGTTGCGGGCCTCAACTTTTTTCTGCGCCTTTTCCAGAGCCTTGTTGATCCAAGGGTGGATGATGGCCTCGCCTTCCTGCAGGCCAAGCTTCTGCAACATGCCATCCATGCGATCAGAGCCAAAGATGCGCATCAGGTCATCTTCCAGAGACAGGAAGAATTTGGAATGACCCGGGTCACCCTGACGACCGGACCGGCCACGCAGCTGGTTGTCGATACGGCGGCTTTCATGGCGCTCGGTGCCGATCACATAGAGCCCGCCAGCGGCAAGGGCAATCTGCTTTTTGGCTTCGATGTCGGCCTTGATTTCGGCAATCTTGGCTTCGCGCTCTTCGCCTTGCACCTCTTCGGGGATTTCCTGTGCGATGCGCATGTCGAGGTTGCCGCCGAGCTGAATGTCGGTCCCACGGCCAGCCATGTTGGTGGCGATGGTGACGGCTCCGGGGCTGCCGGCCTGAGCGACGATCATGGCTTCCTGTTCGTGGAAGCGGGCGTTCAGCACCTGATGGGGGATATTTTCTTTTTTCAAGTGGGCCGAGAGCTCTTCGGAGCGTTCGATCGAGGTGGTGCCCACGAGGGTCGGCTGACCGCGTTCCTGACAATCCTTGATCAGGGCCACCAAGGCGATGTCCTTCTCGCGCGTGGTGCGATAGACCTCATCGTCATCGTCGGCACGCTGGACCGGCAGGTTGGTGGGCACTTCGATAACCTCAAGGCTATAGATGTCCATCAATTCCTCAGCCTCAGTCTGGGCCGTACCGGTCATGCCGGAGAGTTTTTCATACAGGCGGAAATAGTTCTGGAAGGTAACAGAGGCCAGCGTCTGGTTTTCCGGCTGGATGGAGACATGTTCCTTGGCTTCCAGCGCCTGATGCAAGCCTTCGGAAAAACGACGGCCTTCCATCATGCGACCCGTGAACTCGTCGATGATCACGACCTGATCATTCTTGACGATATAGTCCTTGTCGCGGGAAAACAGCTTGTGGGCGCGCAGGGCCTGATTGAGATGGTGGACGATCGACACATTTTCGATGTCATAAAGACCCTCGCCCTGAAGCATGTCTGCTTCCTTGAGCATGGTCTCGATCGCCTCGGTGCCTTCCTCGGTGAAGGTGGCGGTCTTTGACTTCTCGTCGATTTCGTAATGGCTATCGGACAGCTTGGGAATGAAGGTGTCGATGGTGTTGTACATGTCCGACTTGTCATCAAGCGGACCGGAAATGATCAGCGGCGTGCGCGCCTCGTCAACGAGGATGGAATCCACTTCGTCGACGATGGAGAAATAGTGGCCGCGCTGAACCATCTGCGGCTTTTCGTATTTCATGTTGTCGCGCAGATAGTCAAAGCCGAATTCGTTGTTGGTGCCATAGGTGATGTCGGCATCATAAGCAGCCTTGCGTTCGTCATCGTCCAGACCGTGAATGATGACGCCGGTGGTCATGCCCAGAAATGCAAAGACCTGTCCCATCCATTCGGAGTCACGCTTGGCCAGATAATCGTTGACCGTGACGACATGAACGCCACGCCCGGTCAGGGCGTTGAGATAGGCGGGAAGGGTGGCAACCAACGTTTTGCCTTCACCGGTGCGCATTTCGGCAATGGCACCGTCATTGAGCACCATGCCGCCCATCAGCTGCACATCATAATGGCGCTGACCGAGCGTTCGTTTGGCGGCCTCACGGACGGTGGCAAAGGCGGGAACCAGAAGGTCGTCGAGTTTGGTACCGTCTTCCAGTTGCTTTTTGAACTCCGCAGTCTTGTTGCGCAGCTCTTCATCGGACAATTGGGAAATTTCTTCTTCCAGCGCATTGATGGCTGCAACGATGGGATGATATCCCTTGATGCGGCGATCATTTGCCGACCCAAAGAGTTTGCGAGCGATGGCTCCAAGACCGACCATAGACCGGATCCTTCCTTATGCATTGCCGTCGAAAAAGGGGACGGCCATATTTGTAACGCAATTGCGGCGAGACTGGCTTCTCACGGGCGAAACCGTCCCGACTTGAATAATGAATGTCAACAGTCCAGATAGAGTTCTGGCAACAAACTGCACGGCTGACAGATAAGATTGGGCCTCAGTCTTGTCAACGCCAACAAAGGCAGGTAGGTCACCTGTCAGGTGAGTTTTTCGTGTTTTTTCGTTCCTCAGTGAACAACAATGGGAAATATTAAGATGGTTCGAGCCTTTTTTGCACGGTCGGCAGCGACCGCCCTGACATCTTTTCTTGTGCTGGCAGCGGTCCCCGCTTCCTATGCACAGGATGCCAGCAAGGATAGTGTTGTTGCCACTGTGGATGGCAAGGCATTGACCACCAGCGAACTGGGTTTCATCACCCAGGAGCTGGGCCCACGTCTTGGCAAAATGCCTGCCGAGCAGCAAAAATCCCAACTGATCAACGCGCTCGTCGATCTGCAGATTGTCGCCGCCGCCGCGAAGAGCGAAGGTCTGGACAAGAGCGAATTCTACAAAAAGCAGATGGACTATCTGGAACTCAAAGCGCTGCGCAACGAGTTCTTCCGCGCCAAGGTTGAATCGGCTGTCAGCGAAGACGACATGAAAGCGCTCTATGAGGCGCAAATCGGATCTGCGCCTGCAAAGATGCAGGTCAAGGCTCGTCATATTTTGGTGAAAGAAGAAGCTGAAGCCAACGATGTGATCAAGACGCTGGATGGTGGTGCCGATTTTGCCACGCTTGCCAAAGAAAAATCCACAGGCCCTTCCGGTGCCAATGGCGGGGATCTGGGGTATTTCGGACAAGGCCAGATGGTCCCGGCCTTTGAAGCTGCGGCCTTTGCTCTGGATAAGGGTGGTTATACCAAGAAGCCGGTTCAGACCCAGTTTGGCTGGCATGTCATTCTGGTGGAAGACAAGCGCGAGCAGCCGAAGCCTTCCTTTGATGATGTGAAAATGAACATCCGCGGCTTCCTCGTGCAGCAGAAATTTTCCCAGTTGCTGAATGAACTGAAGGAAAAGGCCAACGTCGAGATTGTGAAATAAGACCGGTTTTTCTGGTATTTCTTCACATCAAAGGGTAAGGAGAGAGACCAATGCGCACCGGAGGGTGCGTTCGGGTTTCTCTCCTTTTTTGTTGCAAGGAACTGCATCATGGATCTCAAGCCATCCCCATTTGCCCCCGAGGAACTTCCAGAGATGACCACGCTTGATGGCTTTCGCGTCGGCGTCGCGGCGACGGGGGTCAAGTATCGGGGTCGCAATGACGTGCTTGTGGTGACGATGGATGAAGGCACGACGGTCGCCGGCGTCTTCACCAAGTCCAAATGCCCGTCTGCGCCGGTTGACTGGTGCCGTCGTTGTCTGTCCAATGGGGAAGCGCGGGCGCTGGTGGTTAATGCGTCGAACGCCAATGCCTTTACCGGTGCCAAGGGGGAAGAAACCGTTGCCGCCGTGGCACAGGCCGCTGCTGCCAAGCTTGGCGCCGACCCTTCGATGATTTTTCAGGCTTCGACCGGGGTGATTGGCGAGCCGCTTGATCCGGCTCCGATCACCGCAACCTTTGATGGCTTGATGGATGATGCCAAGGCAGATGCCTCCTGGCTTGACGCGGCCAAAACCATCATGACCACCGATACGTTCCCCAAAGTGGCAACGGCAAGCGTCGATATCGACGGGGTCGAGGTGCGGATCTATGGGCTGGCAAAAGGCTCGGGCATGATTGCCCCTGACATGGCAACGATGCTGAGCTTCGTCTTCACCGATGCACCTATCGCTGCCGATGTGCTGCAAAAGATGCTGACCAAGCATGTGGACACCTCGTTCAATGCCATCACTGTTGACAGCGATACCTCGACCAGTGACACCTTGATGCTGTTTGCCTCCGGTGCCGCCAAGGCGCGGGGCTGTGCTGAAATCACCGAACTCAGCGACGAGCGAGTGGCTCTGTTTTCCGAAGCCCTGTCGAAGCTGCTGGTCGATCTGGCCAAACAGGTGGTGCAGGATGGCGAGGGCGTCAGTAAGGTCATCCGAGTCACCGTTACCGGGGCGGCGAATGATGCGGCCGCCAAGCGCGTGGCCCTGTCGATTGGCAACAGCCCGCTGGTCAAGACAGCGGCCGCGGGGGAAGACGCCAACTGGGGTCGTGTCGTCATGGCGGTTGGCAAGGCAGGGGAAGCGGCGGACCGCGACAAGCTGGCGATCTGGTTCGGCCCTCTGCGTCTGGCAGTCGATGGTTTGCGCGACCCGGATTATTCGGAAGAAGCGGCCAGCGATTATATGAAGAATGACGAAATCGAGATTTGCGCCGATCTGGGTGTGGGGGATGGTCAGGCGACCATCTGGACCTGTGACCTGACCCATGGTTACATCACCATCAATGGCGATTATCGCTCCTGACTGCGGCAAACGGGATCCGGATATATGACTCATGCAAAGGATGAGGCGAACAAAGCGGTTCGCCTGCTGCTGGTTGTTGCAGTGGCGCTGGTGGACAAGGACAATCGGATCCTGATTGCCCAACGGCCTGAAGGTAAGAATCTGGCAGGCCTGTGGGAATTTCCCGGCGGCAAACTAGAGGCTGGCGAGCGGCCTGAAATTGCCTTGGTGCGCGAGCTGGAAGAGGAATTGGGCATTAAGACATGGGAGAGCTGTCTGGCCCCATTGACCTTTGCCAGCCATGCCTATGACGATTTTCATCTGCTGATGCCGCTCTATATCTGCCGCCGCTGGGAAGGTACGCCTGTGGCCAGAGAGGGACAGGCGCTGAAATGGGTACGGGCTGGCACCTTGAAGGACTATCCGATGCCACCTGCGGATTTGCCGCTGATTCCGGCGCTGATTGATCTGTTGGGCGTGTGACGGCGTTGTGTTTAAGTCTTTGTTAGCCAAAGATTTTAAAATTCGAGATAAAGAGAAAAGAAAGTCTGTCTCTTGAGGGTCCGTTCATCGATTGGTCGGTAGAGTGGCAACCGGGAACGAGAAAAGCTGTTTGCTACCCTTTTGGGGGGACTTTTTGAATGCACAAATGGATCAGTCATTTCCGGCGCGATGAAACCGGCGCCACCGCGCTCGAATATGCGTTGCTTGCGGGGCTGATTGGTGTGGCTCTGGTCACCGTGATGCATGATGTTACCTTTGCCGGGCTGGATAAGGTTCAGGCCCTGCTCGACTCGATCATTGCCAGCGCGCCCTGATTGGTGCTCTCCCCTATCCTTTTTTTATCCTATCTTGACTTGTCAGGCAGAATGGCAGCCAGAGGCGTTGTCGCGCTGCCCGGCTTCAGGGGCTTTTGCTGACTTTCATGGGGTGACCAGCCCGACAATGAGAGAATCTGGAAGGTGGCGCGAATGCGCCCGTCCGCATCGGCATATTTCTGCTGGTAGAGTTCTGCGGCTCTTAGTAGGGTGGAGCGGCGCATCGAGCGCCGGGTACGATCCGTCAACATGTTGGCGGCTCCCATCTGGCGCAGATCGCGGATCAGATCAAACATTGTGTCATAGCGCACGGTCAGGCTGTCCTGATCCGCCACCGGCAGGGTGAAACCGGCCCGTTGCAACAGACTGCCCATATCTTTCAGATCGGGCAAAGGGGCGATTCTTGGGGTGGCACCACCGGAGATCTCACTGTCGGCCATGAGGAACACCTCGCGCAACTCGTGCAGGCTGTCGCGGCCCAGAAGAGTGGCCAGAAACAGGCCGTCAGGCTTCAAGGCATGGCGGATCTGGATGAGGCATCCGGGTAGGTCGTTGATCCAGTGGAGAAAGAGCGGCGAGACGATCAGGTTGCAGCTTTCTGCGGCGATCGGCAGCATCTCCGGATCTGCCACGATACCAAGGTCGTCTGGCTGAAAAAAGTCAGCGTGTTGCTCAAGGCGAAAGACCTGTTCGGTGCCTTTGCGAGCAGCCAAGCGCTGTGCCAGCAATCCGGTATGGCCACCAAGCTCCATGCAAAGGGGGAAGTCCCGCAACACCATAGACAGGCGGGATTCCATATCGTCGACCACCTCCGTGAGCAGGAAATCTGCCCCTTCTTCGGCGCGTTTCAAAGCCTTGACGCGGCGGGCGGTCAGAAGGGCATGGTCAAAGATCTGCGGAATGGAACTCATGATGGCTGCTTCTGGTTGTTGGGTCGTGTGTTTTGCTTGTCAGGAGTTGCGGTTTGGGACACACTTGCTTCATTGCCTTTGTGTCTGAGGGGGCAACAGATTGCAAGTCAATGGGGGCACTATGAAGCGTTGGGCGGCAAAAGACCATGGGCCTTCCGGCCTGCCAGAAGACGATGAGCCCATTGTGGTGCGAGCATCCGTGAAGGATACCCTGTCCCGGCTTGGCATGGCCTGTCTCGATTTGATCATTCCGCCGCGTTGTGCTGGCTGCGGCGCCAGTCTTGAGGTCTCCAATCATTTGTGCGCGGCCTGCTGGTCGCAGATGGAATGGATCGACAAACCCTATTGTGCCGTGTCGGGCCTGCCCTTCGCTTATGATCTGGGGGAAGAACAAGTCAGCAGTTCCGTGCTGGCCCGCCCGCCGGTCTATGACAGGGCGCGCAGCGTGACCGCCTTTGGCGATACGGCGCGATCGCTTGTGCATCAGCTGAAATATTACGACAGGACGGACCTTGCCAAAGTGATGGGGCGGTGGATGGTGCGGGCCGGGGCGGACTGTCTGGATGACCCGGACAGCTGGATTGTGCCTGTGCCGTTGCATGTCTTGCGGCTCTGGTCCCGGCGCTACAATCAGGCGGCCATGCTGGCCAAGGTGGTGGCCGGGGAAACGGGGTTGCGCTTCAAGCCCGATCTGTTGCGCCGGGTGCGCCCGACACGCCAACAGGTGGGCCTGAGCGGGGAGGCGCGGCGCAGCAATGTGGAAGGGGCGTTCAAACTGTCCCTGCCGGACCGTCTGACCCTGTCCGGGCGGCGGGTGGTGCTGGTGGATGATGTCTGGACGACGGGAGCGACACTGGAGGCCTGTTGTCGGGTCCTGCGACGGGCCGAGGTCGGGGAAATTTGCATAATTACCTTTGCTCGGGTTGTCGGAGATGGGGAAAAGCCCATATAACCGGGACAAATCGTTATGGACATTCGCCTTTGCTGCCGCTTCATTGACGGCAAAGACAGGGCGCACAATCTGGAGATCCCAATGGCAGAGATTGTCATCTATACCCGCCAAATGTGCGGATTTTGCACCGCCGCCAAGAAGTTGCTGGCCGACAAAGGCGCAGCTTTCCGCGAGCTTGACGCAACTTTTGATTTTGATATCAAGCAGGAAATGATGAAGAAATCCGGTCGCCGGACCTTCCCGCAAATCTTCATCAATGAGACCCATGTGGGGGGCTGCGATGATCTGTTCGCTCTGGAACAAGCAGGCGAACTGGACGGCATATTGGCTGCTTGAGGCAGGCGCTCGCGCAATTGTGTAGATTGCGTGAGAACGAAGATTCCGGAGGGGTGACATGGATAAATTTCGGGCTGCCTGTGTGCAGATGCGCTGTGGCCGAGACATCGGGACCAATCTGGATCTGGCTGAAAGGCTGATCCGTGAGGCCGCTGCCGATGGTTGCGTCTATATTCAGACCCCTGAGCAGACCTCTACCATGGAAATGAGCCGCAAGGCACTGATGGCAATCATTGCCGAACAGGATGCGGATGAGGGCCTCAAGCGGATGCAGGCTCTGGCCCGTGAGCTGTCTGTCTGGCTGCATATCGGCTCGATGTCTTTCCTTGCATCAGACCCTGCGACCGGTGAGCCGAAAGCAGCGAACCGGTCGCTGGTTCTGACGCCTGACGGGTCGGTGGTGGCGACCTATGACAAGATCCATATGTTTGATGTGGATCTGGAAAATGGCGAAAGCTACCGGGAATCGAGCAGTTTTGAGGTCGGGGCAAGGGCTGTCAGCGTGGCTTTGCCATGGGGTGAGTTGGGGTTGAGCATCTGTTATGATTTGCGCTTCCCCTACCTCTATCGGGCGCTCTGCCAGCAAAAGGGCGCGTCGATTCTTGCCATACCATCCGCTTTTACCAAGAAGACAGGGGAAGCCCATTGGCAGGTCCTGATGCGGGCGCGCGCCATTGAATGCGGGGCCTTTGTCATTGCGGCAGCGCAGGGAGGCACACACGAGAATGGCCGCAAAACCTATGGCCATTCGCTGATTGTCGATCCGTGGGGCAAGGTTTTGGTTGAAGCCGAGGACGAGCCTTGCTTTGTTGCCGCTGACATCGATATGGGGCAGGTGGCCAAGTGCCGGCAGGCGATCCCGTCTTTGACCCATGACAGATCTTTTGATATCTAGCGCCAAGTGCCGTATCATGCTGCATTCGTTCGGCATTTGTCGACCCTATGGTCGGTCGGCTTTTCGTTGTTGATGCCCATGGCTCATGCCAAAGGGTGAAAGGGTCAGGGAACCCAGTGATCAAATATTCGCTTCGATGTGATCAGAACCATCAGTTTGAAGGCTGGTTCCGCAACAGTGATGATTGCGAGGCCCAGATCCATGACGGCTATCTGGAATGCCCTTTTTGTGGTTCGCGTGCGGTGTCGAAATCCCTGATGGCACCCCGCGTGTCGGGGACCCGCAGCCAAAACCGATCACAGACCCAGCCCACTCTTCAGGCCGAGCCACAGGAAAAGACCAGCCAGACAAGCCCGACACCTGTCGCCGATGGGGCGGGTGCCAATGCACCTGTGCCCGTGACCAACGATGGCGCCGCAATCGATCCGAAGGCCTTGCAGGATATGCTGCGAAGCTACCGCAAGCATGTGGTGGAAAGCTCGGATTATGTCGGTGACAAATTTGCCGAGGAAGCCCGCAAGATGCACTTTAAGGAAAGTGAAGCGCGAGGCATCTATGGCGAGGCGACTATCGATGACGTCAAGTCGCTGGCCGAGGACGGGATCGAATGCCTGCCGCTGCCGGTTCTGCCCGAAGATCAGAACTGATCTGCCCTATCGTTTCGGTCAGGCGGGTTTCTGCCAATAGATCATGTAATTGACATCCATGTCAGACGACAGGGACCAGCTATCCTTGAGCGGATTGTAGGTCACGCCGGTGCGTTCTTCCACCGTCAGGCCGGTCGGATACAGGGCGCGTTCCAACTCATCGGGTGTGACGAACTTTTCCCATTGATGGGTCCCTTTGGGCAGCCAGCGCAGGACATATTCCGCCCCGACAATCGCCAGAGCATAGGCCTTGAGAGTCCGGTTGAGGGTGGCGACAAACATCAAACCGCCGGGTTTGACCATGCTGGCGCTTGATTGCAGGAACAACTCGATGTCAGCGACATGCTCGACCACTTCCATGGTCAGCACCACATCGTAGCTTTCGCCGCGGGCGGCCAGACTTTCCGATGTTGTGGCTTCATAGGTGATGTCGAGACCGTTTTCGCTGGCATGGGTGCTGGCGATGCCGATATTGGTTTCAGACGCGTCAACGCCGGTAACCTCGGCGCCCATCCGGCAAAGCGGTTCACACAACAGGCCACCGCCACAGCCAATGTCGAGAATGCACAAGCCCTCCAGCGGACGCTGGGCCTTCGGGTCGAGGCCGAACTGGGCGACCAGTTTCTCACGGATATATTTGACCCGGGTCGGGTTGAATTTGTGCAGGGGGCGGAATTTGCCGGTCGGACTCCACCATTCTGCTGCCATGGCAGAAAAGCGTGCGACCTCGGCTTCATCGACGGTGCTGCCGGAAAATGTGGTTTGTGACGTCATCTCTTCTGCCCTTTCCCTCATACTGACCCTGCAAGGCCGGTGCGCACCACAGGCGTGTGAGACGCTGCAATGGTGTGCTTATCCATACGGTGGCATCTGCGCAACCGGATTTTTCCTTGCTCGGTCGAAGGGGACCAAAAGTCAAGTCTTTGAGTCCTTGCAAGTGACGTCCGTGCCGAGTATGACTATGCGCAAATTGGCGTGAGTGTGGCAAATAGACGAGCTGCGTCAGGCTTATATAACGAAAACAATGACAGAAAGAGATGTTGAATGGCTCGCCTTGTCATGAAATTCGGGGGAACGTCGGTTGCCGATCTCGATCGCATCCGGCGGGTCGCCCGACATGTAAAACGCGAAGTGGATGCTGGCAATCAGGTGGCGGTCGTCGTGTCTGCCATGGCTGGCAAGACCAACGAGTTGGTCGGCTGGGTGGAAGATGCGTCTCCCCTCTATGATGCGCGCGAATATGATACGGTTGTCTCCTCTGGTGAGCAGGTGACGTCGGGTCTTCTGGCCCTGGTGTTGCAGAATATGGGTGTTGATGCCCGCTCTTGGCTTGGATGGCAAATTCCCTTTAAAACCAATGGTGTGCATGGGGCCGCCCGCATCGAGGAAATCGATGGTGCGCGTCTGATCGAGCGGCTGGAAATGAATCAGGTGGCCGTGGTCGCCGGGTTCCAGGGCATCGGGCCGGACAACCGGATCGCCACCCTTGGGCGCGGAGGGTCTGACACCAGTGCGGTGGCGATTGCTGCGGCTATTCATGCGGATCGCTGCGATATCTACACCGACGTGGATGGTGTCTATACCACCGACCCGCGCATTGTACCCGAGGCGCAGCGACTGGATCAGATTTCCTATGAGGAAATGCTTGAAATGGCTTCGCTTGGTGCCAAGGTCATGCAGGTGCGCTCCGTTGAAATGGCGATGGTTCACAATGTCCGCACCTTCGTGCGGTCGTCATTCGTCGAACCAGATGCCCCAGAATTGCTCAATAGCGATGTTCCGATCGGAACATTGATCTGTGATGAGGAAGAGATTGTGGAAAAACAGGTTGTAACCGGGATCGCCTATTCAAGAGACGAAGCGCAGATTTCCCTGCGCCGTGTCGAGGACAAGCCCGGCATCGCCGCCCATGTGTTTGGTCCGCTTGCTGATGCCAACATCAATGTCGACATGATCGTGCAGAATATCTCGGAAGATGGCACCATCACCGACATGACCTTCACCGTGCCAAAGGGTGACTTTGAACGGGCCAAGACCGTGCTTGAAGATGCGCGCAGCGATATCAATTATGCGGTGCTGCAGGGGTCAACCGATGTGGTCAAGGTATCCGTCATCGGTATCGGCATGCGCAGCCATGCGGGTGTTGCCTCGCAGGCCTTCAGGGCCCTGGCTGACAAAGGCATCAACATTCGGGCGATCACCACTTCGGAAATCAAGATTTCGATTCTGATCGACACGGAATATACGGAGCTCGCAGTGCGTGCTCTGCACTCGCTCTATGGGCTGGACGGCAAATAGGCGACAATTGCTTCACAGGGTGATCCGCCGGGATCAGCTGCGGTTTAAGATGTAGACAAAATACTGTTTTCTTTGCCGTTCCAATCTTTCCGGCGGGTTATTGATCTGCCTGCGGGCCTCATGCCATAGTGCTCGCGAGGAGAATCTGTTCCCCGATTGCATCATGTGTGCCTTGTCGGGGTTCAGGGATGACGTCTTGCAGGACGTGATGTGCCAGATGCTGTTGCGCTCTGGCTGTGGCGGATGATCGGAGTATCCCTGATGCGGGGAAATGTGGTGGGGCCGCGCATATTGTTGCGACGCCTTCGGGAAACGATGGCGAAGCCGACCGATGCTCAGGATCGGTTGAACGAGATCGTGTGTCTGATCGCGGCCAATATGGTTGCCGAGGTCTGCTCGGTCTATGTGCTCAGAGCCGATGATCAACTCGAACTCTACGCGACCGAGGGTCTCAATCCGGATTCCGTTCACCTGACCCGGCTGAATGTCGGCGAAGGCCTTGTCGGCCATATCGCGTCCGAAGCCCGCATTCTCAATCTGTCCGAACCGCAGGAGCATCCTGCCTTTGCCTATCGCCCGGAAACGGGCGAGGAAATTTACCACGCCTTCCTTGGTGTGCCTGTGCTGCGTGCCGGACGCGTGCTGGGGGTTCTGGTGGTGCAGAACAAAACCCAGCGAATCTATTCCGACGAGGAAGTCGAAGCGCTGCAAACCACCGCGATGGTGCTGGCTGAACTGATTGCCTCGGGCGAGCTGCGCGGTTTGTCAGGGCCGGATACCGACCTTGACATGGTGCGGCCGATGCGGCTCGAGGGCCTGTCGATGGCGGAGGGCATCGGTCTGGGTCATGTGGTTTTGCATGAGCCGCGCGTGGTGGTCACCAATCTCATTGCTGAAGATTTGCGAGGCGAGGAAGAGCGCCTTGAGGCGGCAATTGAAAAGCTGCGCCTGTCTGTCGATGATCTGCTCAACCGGGACGACATATCCCATGGTGGAGAGCATCGGGACATTCTCGAAGCCTATCGCATGTTTGCCTATGACCGTGGCTGGGTGCGGCGGATGAAGGAGGCCATTCATTCCGGCCTGACCGCCGAAGCCGCCGTTGAGCGTGTGCAAAGTGACACGCGCGCCAGGATGCTGCGCTCCACCGATCCCTACTTGCGGGACCGGCTGCATGATTTCGATGATCTGGCCAACCGCCTGCTGCGCAAGCTGACGGGCAACAAGCACGGGGTGAATGGCGGTGAAATGCCGGCAGATTCCATCATTGTTGCACGCAATATGGGCGCGGCGGAATTGCTGGATTATGGTCGGGATCATGTGCGCGGGCTGGTGCTCGAAGAAGGCACGCCGACGAGCCATGTGGTGATTGTTGCCCGGGCCTTGGGCATTCCAACCGTCGGGCAGACGGATGGCGTTGTCTCTCTGTGCGAAGATGGCGATGCAATCATCATCGATGGCGATATGGGGCATGTTCATCTGCGTCCGCCATCGGATGTGGAAGCCTCCTATATCGATCAGGTCCGGTTTCGGGCGCGGCGGCAGGAGCAGTATCGCCAGCTGAGTGGCAAGCCTGCCATCACGCAGGATGGCACATCGGTCGATTTGTTGATGAATGCAGGCCTGCTGGTTGACCTTCCCAATCTGGTGGGGGCCGGTGCCAAAGGCATCGGACTGTTCCGTACCGAGCTTCAATTCATGGTGGCGGCCAGTTTCCCGCGGATGCGGGAACAGGAAAAGGTCTATCGCAAGGTTCTCGACATCTCTGATGGCATGCCGGTGACGTTCCGCTCGCTTGATGTGGGCGGGGACAAGGTGCTGGCTTTTCTGCGCATGGCGCAGGAGGAAAATCCGGCCATGGGTTGGCGGGCCATTCGCTTGGGGTTGGATCGACCGGGCCTGTTGCGCACCCAGATCCGGGCTCTGTTGCATGCGGCAGCGGGGCGGGAGTTGCGGCTGATGTTCCCGATGATCACCGAAGTGCAGGAATATGATATCGCCAAGGATCTGTTCGAGCGGGAAGTGGCCCATCTGGAACGGCATGGTTATGAGAAACCGGTCAAGATCCGTCTGGGTGCGATGCTGGAGGTGCCTTCGCTGCTGTTTCAGATCGATGCCCTGATGAAGCGGGTGGATTTTATTTCTATCGGCACCAACGATCTGCATCAGTTCATGATGGCCAGTGATCGGGGCAATACCCGTCTGTCCGGGCGGTTCAGTTCTCTGTCGCCATCCTTCATCCGGGCCTTGAAGCTGGTGGTTGACAAGGGCAATGAATATGGCGTGCCCGTTACCGTCTGTGGTGAGTTGGCAGGCAAGCCGCTCGGTGCGATGGCCCTGTTGGCGATTGGCTATCGTCGCCTGTCGATGGCTCCGTCTTTCATCGGGCCGGTCAAGTCGATGATTCTGGATTTGCCGCTCGATACGCTCGAGGCGGCGTTTCTTCCGGTTCTTGATGCGGCAACGGACAGTGATGAAATCAAGGCCTATTTGTCGGACTTTGCCGAAAAGCACGATATCCACTTGCCCGCTACCAATCTTTAGCGATCTGGTTGGCTGCCTTCTGGCCGCGCCTAGCTGGCCGGGCGGTGGGCGTTTGTCTTGGAGAAATGAACGCGGTGAGCCAGAATGACTGGCGACCAGAGCGGTCTTGGTTTCTCTTTTTGTAAGCAGCCAATTGAGCCTGAGCTCGTGGCTTGAGGAATGAAACGATGTCGGGAATCACGATTCCATTGGGCCGGGTTGAGGCTCTCATTCAGCGCTTTGATGCAATCTCCTCTGAGATGGCAGCCGGGCCGGAGCCGGATGTCTATGTCAAACTGAGCCGCGATTATGCGGAGCTGGAGCCTGTGGCCAAGGTGGGCAACGACTATGTTTCCGCGCTACGGGAATTGGGCGATCTCAAGGAAATCCTCTCTGATCCCGAGATGGATGCGGAGATGCGCGAGCTGGCCCAAATGGATATCAAACCGACGGAAGAGCGTATTGATACCTTGGCGGCAGAGTTGCAGATCCTGCTGTTGCCCAAAGATGCCGCTGACAACAAGAGCGCGATCCTTGAGGTGCGTGCCGGGACGGGCGGTGATGAAGCGGCTTTGTTCGCCGGTGATTTGTTCCGGATGTATCAGAAATATGCCGAGGATAATGGTTGGAAAGTGTCGTTGATGTCGGTCAGTGAGGGCGATGTCGGCGGCTATAAGGAAATCATTGCCAGCATTTCCGGTGTCGGTGTGTTTGCCAAGATGAAGTATGAATCCGGTGTGCATCGCGTGCAGCGCGTGCCGGAAACCGAAAGCGGCGGGCGTATTCACACCTCGGCGGCAACGGTTGCCGTTTTGCCCGAAGCCGAGGATATTGACGTTGAGATTCGCTCCGAGGATATCCGCATCGATACAATGCGGGCGTCGGGCGCTGGCGGTCAGCATGTCAATACGACTGACTCGGCGGTGCGCATCACCCACTTGCCAACAGGTATCGTGGTGACGTCTTCGGAAAAATCCCAGCACCAGAACCGTGCCAACGCCATGAAGGTGTTGCAGGCGCGTCTGTTTGAAGCGGAACGGGAACGTGCCGACAGTGAGCGGGCTGATGCGCGTCGCGGCCAGGTCGGGTCGGGCGATCGGTCCGAACGGATCAGAACCTACAATTTCCCGCAAGGGCGCGTGACGGACCATCGGATCAATCTGACGCTCTACAAGCTTGAAAAGGTTCTGTCCGGTGAAGCGCTGCCGGAGTTGATTGATGCCTTGATTGCCGAAAATCAGGCTCAATTGCTGGCCGCTGTTGAAGCCGACGAAATCTGATGCGACTCGATCAGATGATTGCGGCGATCGCGGCGCGTTTTGCTGGTGTGGGTATCGATAGCGCGCGGCTCGACGCGCGGCTTCTGGCCTGTCATGCCTTGGGCCTGACCGAAACCGACATGATCTTGCAGTTTGATCGCACCCTCTGTGAAGATGAGGCTGAAGCCATCGAGGCTTTGGCGGCGCGGCGCCTTAAGCGAGAACCGGTTGCGCATATTCTGGGGCAGCGGGAATTTTGGGGACTGCCTTTTCACGTCTCCTCTGATGTCCTTGTGCCGCGTCCGGATAGTGAAACGCTGGTTTCTGCTGTGTTGGAGGCTGTGCCTGATCGCACGGCACCGCTCCGGATTGTTGACATCGGCACCGGGTCTGGCTGTTTGTTGCTGGCGCTTCTCTCCGAATTGCCCAATGCACAGGGTTTGGGCGTCGATATCAGTGAGGCGGCGCTCACCATTGCCCAGCACAATGCCGAGGATTTGGGGCTGGCTGATCGGGCGTCTTTCGTTCAGGGGGATTATGCCAATGCCATTGGTCCTGAGGTTGATATTCTGATTTCCAACCCGCCTTATCTGGCGGACAAGGAGATGGCGGATCTGGAACCGGATGTGGCGAACTATGATCCGCGCCATGCATTGGTTTCTGGTGCAAGCGGTCTGGAAGCGTATGAGGCGATCTTTTCGACGGTTGGGGCGTGGGACAAAAGACCGGATGTGATGGCCTTTGAGTTTGGATATCGGCAAGCCAAAGATATATTGCTGCTTTCGCAACAATATAAACTCTGTGGGGACACGGACATGAAATGTGAGGTCCGTCAGGATTTGGCTGGGCATGATCGTGTTCTGCTGGTGAGCGCAAAGCCTGCAATTCCGGCCTGATTGCATCAATTTTATCCAATCTTCTGTTGAAAGCATGGGCCGCTTTCGGACAAAAACTCGCCAATGGGCTTGAATTTGTGCCCCAGACGGATAAGTTGAAGGCATCAAGTGAGCGACTGGCTGATTTGGTGCAAACCTCGGCCAGTATTGAAACGTCTATCGGAAAACCCTTTTCAGGTGACCGGATAGCAGAATTTCAAACTTTTTCAGTCTAAGAAGCGACCCGGTCATAGGACCGTTTGCGCTTGGGGACTTTTCAAACAGGTTGTCAGCTCGATACCAGAGTCTGAACTATCAGACTGCAAATGGTGTCTGTTGAGCACCATCAGTCGGTTTGAATGCTGATTATTTCTTCGGCACTTTACGAAAGACAGAAGCAATGCGACAGAGCCAGAAAAGCAATCGGACACGCGGTCGCGGACGCAAAGCCGCCAATCCGTTGTCTCGATCCTATGACAGCAATGGTCCTGATGTGAAAATTCGCGGAACAGCCAGTCACATTGCGGAAAAATATCAGTCTCTTGCCCGCGATGCGATTGCGTCCGGTGATCTTGTGATGGCGGAAAACTATTATCAGCATGCGGAGCACTATCTGCGCATCATTGCTGCCGCCCAGCCAGCCAGCCGCGAGGAAGGTCGTCCAAACAACAATGACGGCAACAGCAACAACGGCGGCAACAATGGGAGTCGCAAGGCTGCCAACGTCAATGGTGATGATGCCGACGATGCAAACACAAACAACGCCAGCGATGTTGAAGACACTGCTGTCGAAATGGATGTGGTTGCCGTTGCCGAGGTGCCGGGGTCGGGAGATCAACCGGATGTCGCGCCGCCTGCGGAAGTGGTGGATGAAGAAGTGGCCGCTGCTGGTGCACCACGCCGCCGCAGAAGGACAACCTATCGGTCCCGCAAGCGCCCAACGGCTGCCGAGCGCAAAGCCGAGGGGGGCGACGGCTCTGACGGGGCCAAGGAAAAGCCAGCGGTGGTTGCCTCTGAAGATTGAGGCGGCTTTGACCGATGTTGCTATTGCCAAAGAAAAACCCGCCGGCTGGCGGGTTTTTTTGTGAGCAGTTGTTATGTGTTTTGCGGCAAGGTGATGCGATCACCGATGGTCAACGCGCCATCCCCCAACGGCATCAGGTGTATACCGCAGTCGGTATGGCCGTAGTGATCCATCAAAGCTTTCGGGATATTCCGGTCGCGTTCGCCGGTGGTCGGGTTGGCATTGGTGGCGGCGCAACGCTTGGTGCGTTTGCGCACCTGAAAGGATACCGCGCCAACTTCGATGATCTTGTCGACCCAGTCATGTTCCTGCCACGGGGCGGCCCCTTCGATATAGAGATTGCCGCGGAAGCGCATCGGATCGATATCATTGCCGATTTTGGCTTCCAGATCACTGACGCTGGCAAGATTGATCAAGGAGAGATCCTGAGTGCGAGAATCGGTGAAGGCAAATTCACTGGCATGGAGCAGCCTCGGTGACCCGCGCATCGGTTTTTTGCAGTGACCCGCCATCACCTGAAGGGCCGCTTGCATGCTGTCCGGCGCAAACAGGTTGCCTTCGGCCAGGAGCGTGCCATGCTGCTGCACCGAGAAGGCGCCGGTCACATCATCGAACTGGGTGATCAAGTTGGCCAGTTCGGGTTGCTTCATCAACATCAGAAAATGGATTTTGGGCAGGTGGGCCGGGGCGGCAGGATCAAAGCCGCTGTCGCCATTTTCAATGGCAAAGGCGCGGTCCCACGCAAGTGGTTTGCCTTTTGTGATGGCTGCCTTTTCCAGTTTCTGGCCGGTGAAGCCCTTGATCGGATAGCGATAGATTGATGCGAGCGTGATGGTCATGGCAGATCCTTGAAAGGTGCGGGCAGGTGCGGGGACTGGGAAGGGGCATTTTGATTGCTGCTTTTTCCTACATCCCCCTTTTGTGACGAAATTGCAACACTATATTAGACAAGAGCCTGTTTCTTGCCTGTTGGGAGAGATGGGGAGTTGGCCGACAATTGGGCTTGCTGACAGAGGCCGGGAGCCTGTTTAATGGCCGTAATTTGAGTGGCAATCAGATCATGCCTTTGCAGTTTGGATGATCCGGTTGGGCACAAGGAGATAGATTATGAATCTTGAACGCTATACAGAGCGGGCGCGCGGCTTCATGCAGTCTGCGCAAACCTATGCAATCGGGCAGGGGCATCAGGCCTTTTTGCCGGAACATATTCTCAAAGTTTTGATGGACGACAAGGAAGGCCTCGCATCCGGCCTGATTGATCGTTCGGGTGGCCAGTCGGCGGAAGTGCGCCGGTTGCTGGAAGCCCATCTCAAGGGCATCCCGTCCGTCTCTGGTGGCGGAGCGGGGCAGCTTTATTTGTCGCCCGCAATGGCGAAGCTGTTTGAAAAGGCCGAAGAGGTCGCTGAAAAAGCGGGTGATTCCTATGTCACTGTCGAACGGCTGTTGCTGGCGCTCAGCCTGACACCGGAGGCCGAATCGGCTGCCATTTTGAAAAAGGCGGGTGTGACAGCCCAGAATCTCAATCATGCCATCGAGCAACTGCGCAAGGGCCGCACCGCTGACAGCGCGTCGGCGGAAGACAGCTATGAGGCGTTGAAGAAATATGCGCGCGATCTGACGCAGGATGCGCGCGAGGGTAAGCTTGATCCGGTGATCGGGCGGGACGATGAGATTCGCCGTGCGATCCAGGTCCTGTCGCGGCGAACCAAGAACAATCCGGTGCTGATTGGCGAGCCGGGGGTTGGTAAAACCGCTATCGCCGAAGGATTGGCTTTGCGTATCATCAATGGCGACGTGCCCGAATCGCTCAAGGATAAAAGACTTCTTGCCCTCGACATGGGGGCTCTGATTGCCGGGGCCAAATATCGCGGTGAATTTGAGGAGCGTCTGAAAGGGGTGCTGAGCGAAGTCGAAGCGGCCGCCGGCGAAATCGTGCTGTTTATTGATGAAATGCATACGCTGGTTGGCGCAGGCAAGGCCGATGGAGCGATGGATGCTTCGAATCTGCTGAAACCTGCTCTGGCACGCGGTCAGTTGCATTGTGTTGGCGCGACGACACTTGATGAATATCGCAAGCATGTTGAAAAGGATGCCGCTCTGGCACGTCGGTTCCAGCCTGTGATGGTCAGCGAGCCGACGGTCTCGGATACGGTGTCGATCTTGCGTGGCCTGAAGGAAAAATACGAGCTTCACCATGGGGTGCGGATCTCGGATAATGCGCTGGTTTCGGCTGCCTCCCTGTCGGATCGTTATATCTCCGACCGATTTTTGCCTGATAAGGCCATCGACCTGATGGATGAAGCGGCGTCGCGGTTGCGGATGCAGGTGGATTCAAAACCCGAAGAGCTGGATGAGCTTGATCGGCGAATCATTCAGCTGAAGATTGAGCGTGAGGCTCTTAAAAAAGAGGAAGATGACGCTTCGAAGGATAGGCTCGCCAAAATCGAGGACGAGGTCGCCCAACTGGAGCAGGAATCGGCGGTTTTGACCCAGCGTTGGCAGTGGGAAAAAGACAAGCTGTCGGACGCGACCAAGGTGAAGGAACAGCTCGATGAGGCCCGTGTGGCGCTCGCACAGGCGCAGCGGCGCGGTGATTTGGCGCGAGCCGGTGAGCTGGCCTATGGTGAAATTCCCCGACTTGAAGCGACTTTGAGCGAGGTGGATGAGAAAAACACCCAGTCCAATGCCATGGTCGAGCGGTCGGTGACAGCGGATCACATTGCGCATGTGGTCTCGCGCTGGACCGGCATTCCGGTCGACAAGATGCTGGAAGGCGAGCGGGACAAATTGCTGCGGATGGAAGAGGAACTTGCCCACCGGGTGATTGGCCAAGCCGATGCGGTGACTGCCGTTTCCAAGGCCGTGCGGCGCGCAAGGGCCGGATTGCAGGATCCCAATCGTCCCATTGGCTCCTTCATGTTTCTTGGGCCAACCGGCGTTGGTAAAACCGAATTGACGAAAACGCTGGCGGACTTTCTGTTTGACGACGAAAGTGCGATGGTTCGCCTTGATATGTCGGAATATATGGAGAAGCACTCTGTTGCCCGTTTGATTGGCGCGCCTCCGGGCTATGTCGGTTATGAGGAAGGCGGCGTGCTGACGGAAGCGGTGCGGCGGCGTCCTTATCAGGTGATTCTGTTCGATGAAATCGAAAAGGCGCATCCGGATGTCTTTAACGTGCTGTTGCAGGTTCTTGACGATGGGCGGCTGACCGACGGGCAGGGGCGGACAGTGGATTTCCGCAACACGCTGATCATCATGACCTCAAATCTCGGAGCGGAGTTCCTGTTGTCCAAGGACGAGGGGGATCTCAAACAAGAGGATCGGGAGAATGTGCTCAATGTGGTGCGCAGCGCTTTCCGTCCGGAATTCCTCAACCGCGTTGATGAGATCATCATTTTCCATCGGTTGTTGCGCGAGCATATGGCGTCGATTGTTGCGATCCAGATGCAGTATCTTTCCGACTTGCTGGCCGATCGCAAGATCGAGTTGGTGCTGGATCCAGAGGCGGTCAAGTGGATTGCCGAGAAGGGTTATGACCCGGCCTATGGGGCGCGGCCTTTGAAGCGGGTGATCCAGCGACATGTGCAGGATCCGTTGGCAGAAGAGTTGCTGGCTGGCAAGATACTGGACGGGGCACGGGTGCACATTCTGGTCAAGGATGATGCACTGACCTTCGGTCTGGAAGACTAAGTCTGTCAGGCCGGTTGGTTTGTCCGGTCCTTGATGTTGCAAATAAAGAGCCCCGGAGCCTTTGGCTTTCCGGGGCTTTTCTATTGGGGGGAGGGGGCGCGGGCCGGCGTTTCTTCAAAAATTTTCGGCCCGCCTATTCGGCTTGCGCAACCTTGACGTTGGTGGGTTTGCCAAGCAGTTCGTCGATCCGCAGGCGCTCTTCATCGAAGGTGGCGAGCATGTCACCATTCAGGGAGCGGCCCCGCGGCAGACGGATCCGCATCGGGTCCACATGGCGACCATTGACCGTTACTTCATAGTGAAGGTGCGGACCGGTCGACAGGCCGGTGGAGCCGACATAGCCGATGATCTGACCCTGACGGACATAATCCCCCACTTCAAAGCCCGGAGCGAACTGGCTCATATGGGCATAGCCGGTGGCATAACCGTTTGTATGTTGGATCTGGATGAATTTGCCATAGCCGCTCGACCAGCGCCGTTTGATGATTCGACCATTGCCTGATGCCATGATGGGCGTGCCGCGCGAGGCAGACCAGTCAACACCCTTGTGCAGCCGCGATATCTTGAGAATCGGGTGACGACGCCAACCAAAGGGTGAACGGAACTTGCCGCCCTGCATCGGCTTGCGCATTAGAAACTTTTTCGAGGAGCGGCCATTCTCGTCATAATAGTCGACAATGCCATCATCCGGAGCGCGGAAACGATAATAACGCTTGGTCTTGCCGCCGAGCTGCACTTCGACAAACAGGATCTCGGCTTTCTTCGAATCGCCGTCTTCCGGGATGGAATGGAAAATCTGTAGCGAGTCGCCGGGCTTGATCTTGGCGTTGAAATCGAGATCGAAGGACAGAATTTTGATCAACTCGTCGATCATGTTCGCTTCAACGCCGTTGTTGAGGGCGGTCTGATAAAGCGAGTCATAGACATTGAGCCGTGGCCCCGCCCGCAGATTGGCAATGGCGTCCGAGGTTGGCATCGGACTAAAGCTTTCAACGGGCTCCTCGGCAACGCGGAAGCCACCCTGATCCGACCGGGCAACGGTGATCTGATGTTCTTCACCCAAATAGAGGCTGAGACGAATCGGTGCGCGCTCGCGGATGCCGTCATAAACCAGCTCATATGTAATGCGCATGCGCTGGTTGTTGCTCAAGGCGTCGATGCCTGCTTCCTTGACGAACAGATCGGCGAGAATTTCCGCTTCTTCTTCTGTCGCCTCATTTTCCAGCAACAGGTTGCGCACTGTGTCGCCTTGAACGGCAAGGACAATCTTTTCCTCTGTTTCCGTGCCTTGACCGCTCAGATCGGTTTTGGTGATCGAGCTCATATTTTCCGGGACGATACGGATATAGGAGGGCGCAAGGGCATCGACTGAAGTTGTCGGGAACTCAAACCGGGCCGGATCGATCACCCCGAGTGCGGAGGCGGATTGTTGATCCTTGTCGGTGAGGAAAATGGCGGATTGGGCCGCCAGTCGCTGGATGGCGAAATTGTTTGGGCGGCCTGCATCCAGTTCATAATCGACATTCATGTCGAGAGGCTCCGTCCGCAGACGCATTTCCCCTTCCACGTTGGCGGCATAGAAAATGTCTTCCTCAGTCGCTGTCGATTGTTCTGTCTTCTCCTGGGCTGATGCGAAAATACGCACGGCATTGAATGCCGGGAAAGATACGCTTTCGCTGCGTTTGGTTTCCAGCGAAGCAGAAATCAGCATGAAGGGACGCGCGCTAACGAGATTCTCATCACCAAGGGATGAAATGGTACTGACTTGAATCTCACGCCGATGAGAAACCGGACGGATCGTACGCGAGAGACGGTTGCCCTTTTTGCCTGCGGTGATCAACTCCCCGGGCTTCAAGTCGAGTGTGTCAGACTCGTCGCCAGTGCTCACCAGGGCACGCTCGATCATCTGATCCTGACTTTGAATGCCGGCCAGCAGGGCCCCGCCCATCAAAAAAATCGATGTGCAGCCCGTCAGCACGGTGCCGACAAGCCAGCGCAGGTTCAAAGTTCTTCGATCAGGGGGATTAAGACGTGCAGAAGGGGTCAGCAAGGCTGGCATGGGTTCAAGATTGACCCTGTTTGCATCATGCATCGCCGCAAAGGTCGGCTTAATCATGCCGGGTCCTGTCATGTCCGCTTTGTTCATTCAGTCGCTCTGTCAATCGCCTTGGTCTTGCTAAGCTTCATATTAATGGCCCATCGCCGTCGGCGATGGTCACCAAAGCCCTTGCGTCGAACCACAGGATAAGGGAGCAAAGTCCACTTATCCGGGCCAACTTTGTCTCTCTATATACAGGTGCTATAGAGAAGAGGGAAATTCAGGTTTATCCCAATGCCTGATTTCTACACTTTAAGTGCAAGAAAGCAAAGATCAGAAGGGCTGGGCAGAATGATGGTCCGTCCAGCACTATTTTGAAAAAATGTGAGTTATGCACCGCGGGTGGAAAAGTTTGATTTTTGTATTTTTTGGGTTTGACTTGCCCGGAGCACAGGTCTATAACCCGGTTCATCGACAGCGGCGGCGCTGCTGGCGGCGGGGCGGTTTGCTCCAAAATTCAGAGTTTGCGGGTTGAGGCTTAGGTCTTGATGTTTTGCATAACTTTTTGAAAAAGCAGATG
>NZ_QODK01000011.1 GCF_003324485.1 Cohaesibacter intestini
TAATAACGATTTCCAATGTGTCATGGGACATGATCTCACTTGCAGCAGCAATTAGGCCTCCATCAATGAGATATGCAGTGCAAAACAATCGGTCCCACAGCGTTCAATCTAACTGGAATTCGCGGCCGAGGCTGTGTGGAAACCCGTCATTGTGATAGAATCGCGGTGACGGGGGAGAGTATTCATGGCGGGTTTTATCGAAGGTGTCAGCCGCGACCAAACGGTTCTATTTCCAGATCGTCTTGATGATTGGATTGGTGAAGATCATCTGGTTCGAGTGGTTGATCTGTTTGTCGCTGAACTTGATTTTATGGATCTTGGCTTTTCCCGTTCGCAGCCCGCTGGAACTGGTCGCCCTGGCTATCATCCTTCTGTGTTGCTGAAGATTTTCATTTACGGCTACTTGAATAGGATTCCCTCGAGTCGGCGGTTGGAACGTGAGGCGTGCCGGAATGTTGAAGTGATGTGGCTAACAGGCCGTCTTGTTCCAGATCACAAGACTATCGCTGATTTCCGGCGTGACAACGGTCCAGCTATCCGTAGAACTTGTGCGCAGTTCGTGGAGCTTTGTCGCCGGATAGGTATGCTGAGTGGCGCCTGCATCGCCGTTGATGGCAGTAAGTTCAAGGCAGTGAACAATCGTGATCGCAATTTCACAAAAAACAAGATTTCCAGCCGTCTTGCTCACCTCGAAGCAGATGCAGAGCGCTATATCAAGGAAATGGCCCGGCTCGACAATCAAGAAGAAGGCCAAGTTTGTTCAGAAAAGGTGGCAAACCTTGCGCGCCGTCAGAAACGAATTCGCGAAGAGATTGATCGATTAAAGACCCTTGAGGCAGCTCTGCCGGAAGCACCTGACGGCCAAATATCCCTGACTGACCCTGATGCCCGTGCTATGGCGACAAGCGCTCGTTTGAGTGGGCTGGTCGGTTACAACGTTCAAAGTGCCGTCGATACTGATACCCACCTAATTGTCGCGCATGATGTCACGAACCAAGGATTTGATCGCACACAATTGCTACCCATGGCGATATCCGCTCAAAAGGTTCTTGGACACAAGAAAGTGCATGTCATTGCCGACAAGGGATATTTCAGTGGCACCCAAATATTTGCCTGCCATGAAGCGGGTATTTCAGTAACCGTGCCACGCCCAGAAACATCTGGCAATCGCCGCAAGGGCAAGTTTGTGAAGGCCGACTTCCATTATGACCCGGAACGCGATGTCTATCACTGCCCGGCTGGACGCGAGTTGATCTATCGATACACACGGCAAGAAGGTGGACTGAATGTTCGCCGCTACTGGATCAATGAATGCCAGAATTGCGAGCTTCAGGATCAGTGCACCAGTGGCAAGGAACGCCGGATCAGCCGTTGGGAACATGAATATCTGGTTGATGAGATGCGCAATCGGTTGGGCCGTGATCCCGATCCTATGACTTTGCGGCGATGTACGGTCGAGCACCCGTTTGGCACTATAAAGGCATGGATGGGATCAACCCATTTCCAAATGCGTCGATTAAAGAATGTCAGGACGGAAATGGCTCTTCATGTCCTAGCCTACAACATCAAAAGAGCGGTCAATATAATCGGTGTCAGCCAATTGATGACCGCTATGGCCGAGTAAGGCAAAGCCGGTCTGCTCGATCCTCGCTCTCAATCGTTTGAAGGAAACAAAAACGCACAAATATGCTTTGATGCTCGCGATAAACGCGAGTTTCCACACAGCCTCGGCCCTATGCTGCCGCTCGTCTGGCGCAACAGGACTGAAGCCGGTGCCCCCATTGCCGCCATTCGTTCAAAATGCAGCAATTTCAGCAATCTGATGACAGGTGTGCGGACTTTCAGATTTTTGCCATTTTACACAAAAATATCTGGCTTTCACTAATCAATCGGACTGGCAATCGCGCCCCTTCGCGAAAGGCCGAAGAAGATCAGAAGCCGCCGCCCGTTTTAAAACCACCACCACGTGAGCCGCCAAACGTGCCGCCCCAATGGCCACCCATGGTCCCTCCGAGCGTATCATTGAACCCACCGCGGCGAGACCGCCGCCCCGCGCCCGGCCCTTGACGATAACCGCTGCGAAGGGCATCGCGCAGTTCCCGAGACGACAGCGCTCCCTTCAGAATGCCGCCAATGACATCTCCGATCAGCTGATCATTGGCGAAGCCGCCGCCCATCCGGTTATAGCCTTCGCGCCTGAAGTCATTGGCAGAGCGTTCGAGTTCCGCACGCTTGCGGGCAATGTCCATTGCGGTCTGCCGGGCCTTGTCCACTTCCTGCTGTTTCTTGACGATTGCCTTTTCGATAGTCTGCAGACGCATCACGATCTGGTCGTCTTCGGTCGTCGGCGTATCAAGCGCATCATGCAACAGGGTGCGCAGCTCCTGACTCTGCAAAGACTGGGCGAGATCGGACAAAGCCTTGGAAAGCGCAGAGTCCGGATGATCTGACAACAGAACCGCCCGTTCCTCAGAGCGTGCCTTGAGTTCATCTTCCAGCGCAAGGATCCGGTCTTCGGCGGCTTTCAGCGCCTGCTCTGCCTCGGTAAGCGCACTTTCCTTGCTGCCAATGCCATCCGCTTCCAGAGCGTTCCGTTCCAATGCCGCCAGTTTGGCCTCTTCCTCTTCCAGCTCGATCTTGAGGCGATCCGCATGTTCGCGCAGGCGTTTGGGAATTTCGGTCAGGGTGAAATAATTCTGGCGCGCTGGCTCATATTGGACCACACGGGCAACATAGTCGTCCCCCATGCGCACGAGACCACCGGCAGCATATTTCGACGTGCCATAGCCCCGCTGCCACAGATAGACAAACAGTTTGTCTGCGAGATAGGGCTTGGATTTCTCCTCGCAATCCTGCTCCGATTGCAGCGCCTTTTCTTCCGCTGCCAACATCCTTGCTTCGGCCCCTGCGGCTTTGGCATCTTGCGCCTGCCAGACCACATCCTGTGCCATGCGGCTCTCGGTTTGTGCCTCAAGATCACGGATGCTGCTGACCATTTCCGCAACACGGGCCTCCCGAGCGGCCCGCTCATCCCGCGCCGATTGCAAGTCACCACCAAGCTGATCTAGCTGCTTGGCGAGGGCTGCGAGTTGCTCTTTCTGAGCCTCCGCCGCCGCCATTGCTTTGCGTTCTGCCATATCGAGCCCACCGACAGCCTGTTCTTGCTGCAGACTATCAAGGCGGACCTTGGCCAGCGATCTAAACAGAGTGGATTGTTCCGTTTGCAGGCTGGCAAGCTCATCCGATGCCGCTTCAACAATGCGGGTCATCTTGTCTTCGTCATCCCGCAGACCATACCCGGCCTGTTCGATGGAATTGAGTGTATCTACAACGCTCAGCATGACAATCCTACCAGTCCGTTATCGCACCGCCAGAGACGCGCATGGCATAGTTGGGCTCAAGCGCCCCCCTTGGCTTCGTGGCCAGAATAGTCTTCTGAACGATGCCATCATCCATCTTGTCATCACGCACGGCATTGTAGGTGGACTGAGGCACACGAATGCCCCACTTTTTGACGATCTCTGACTTGTTGGTTTCCTCATTGAGGATGGGGAAAGACAACAAAGTGCCATCCGAAGCGACAGCTTCGACAATCAGATAATAGTTGCGAGCCCCGCTATTGACGTCAGGAATGCGATAGACGCCACTGCGTTCATTGGCACCGGTCACGATCCGCAGATCATAGCTTTGAACGAGCATTGACCGCACATTCTCCAGTGTCGCAAGCGCTCCCTTTGCGGCGACCGCATCGGAGCGTGCAAGGGCAGCTTGGGCGTCCAGCAGCAACTGCTCGACCCGCTTGCGGGCGGCTTCTGTCTGGGCCTCGGCCATTGCGACCTTGACCGCATTTGCGATCTCGGCTGGCAGGGTTTGGTTCAGTTCAATCCGGGCTGCTTCGGCCTGACGCTCGGCTGAAGCCTTCTGCCAGACGGAAAAACCGACCCACAGAGAGATCACCACAATAAGCCCAGCAAGGCTCGCGCCGATCAAGCCTCGGCGGATCCAAAGCCCCGCCAATGTGCGCGAAAGCCCCGCCGGTGTCGGCTCATAGGTAAAGCGGCTCTCCTTGAGGGCCTTGATGCCTTCTTCGAGAATCCGATCCGACACCTCAAGGCCCTGACTTTCATACAGAGCCCGCAAGCGATCCTTCAGGACGCTGTCCCGACCATCCTGAGCCAGCTCCCTAAGGGCAACATCTTCATGGTGTCGCAACGTATCAACGACATCCATGGCCAGCATCACCTCGTCAAGGGCTGGCGCAGAATTGGGTTTGTTCATTGCACTCGTCCGCTTATTCTGCGTCCAGCATCAATGGCAGAGCCTTGCCTTCGGTCGCCAGCCGCGCCAGCCGCTTCTTGCCATCCTCGACAGCCTTGCGGATTTCGTCGCTGTTGCGGGTCGAAAGCTCGCGCATCTCGCCCACAATCTCGACAGAGCGAACCTGAAAATTGATGACGCTATCGACCAGCTTCTTGACGGCATCAGCACGAATGGTTGGCCCGTAGCCGGCCTTGAGCGCCTCTTCCTGCACTTTGCCACCAATCTCGGCCAGCACTTCAAGCGACTTCGAGACACCCTCTTTCATCTCATTCAGGGTCTCGGTTGCTTCATGCAATCCAAACAGGCCGGTGAAGGAGGCCTTCAGCGCCGTCAGAACAGATTCGTTGGTCGAGAAGAAAGACACCGCCTGCTGATAGACCCGCTCTTTGGCATTGGTGGTCTGCATCAGACGCGCCATGACCACGTCGGAGGTATTGTAACTGATGGTCAGATTGTCGGCCAAGTCTTTGGCAATCTGATAGCGGCTTTCTTCATTCTGCACCTTGCGCAAATGTTCATCGCGCGTCAGCTCTAGCTTGGCCCGTCCAGCGATATCCCCGTCTTCCGGAAAGGCCGCGACGGCATCCGAAGCGCCTTTCAGCCCAGCCTTGGCTTCGTCCAGTTTCCCTTCCGCGGCCTTGAGAATTTCCAAAGCGGCCACTTCACCATGCTTCAGGGCGCCACGGAAATCCCGATAGGCTTCAAGGATGGTCTGCTCGCGTTCGATATTGGCCTTGGTATCGCGGGACACCTCCAGATAGGTATCCTTGATCTTGTCGAAACGGGACGCAATGTCGCCGCGAGAAATTTTCATCCACGCATTGGTTGCCCGCTCAAACACATCGATCTTGCCGTCTTCAATCTGGTCCACCATCGATTTGGCATCGTCACGGATAGAATTGAAGGCTTCAGAAATCTCTTCGTAACGCTGACCGATGGACATTTGCGAAACCTGCTCGCGCACCACTTCATTGAAAATGCTCATCTGCTGCAAGGTGCGGGTGATGATCGCGATCTTGTCAGGCTCAATGTCTGCAATCTTTTCAAGCAGACCGACAATCGGGGTTTCTTCGGTTTCATCATGCACAAGACCAAGATCTTTCAAGGTGGTCATTGCCTTGTCCAGATATTGAAGAGCGGAGCTAGGGACGATTTCGGCCATATTGGAGCCTCATATATGGTTCGGGATCATGCGGGTAAACCGGGTCAATCGGCGATTAAATTCAATGACTATCAAAATTCACTGTCTGAAGACTATTCAGGAATGTCTGGTCGATCCACCAATAAATCGGAGACACGACTATAGTGCGACATCAATGCGGCAAATTCACGTGCGGCGCCTCCAGTGGACCGTGCGCGCGTAATGCTGCTCCGCCTCAACACAGCCGGGATGGACTGCGTTGTCCAACAGATTTAACCGATAAGACAGTGTCGCACGTCGGGTCCCGAAGTAGGACATCTTGAGCCCAAGCTGCGAAACCCGAGATCCCTTTCCTCTTATGCACAGCTTTGCATAAGAGGAAAGGCCATGACGGCTTGGCAGCCTTGATCAGGAATGAACTGGACTAGGATCCCTTCACCGGGACAATGTTTGTCTTCCGATCCCGTCGGGTCGATCGGTTGAAGCTTCACTCTTGGGATGGATCCGGCATTGTCAGCGCCAGGTTTGACGAAGTTTTGCCTCCCAAGGTATATCGCGAACAAGCGCCTTGCGCCCCCAGCAGCAGGATTATGGGCATCTGTTTGCCGAGGGTCGATGTAGCAGATCAGCTGTGCCGTCAATGAGGCGCAGCAACTCAGAATTGCCGCAAAGCCTGTTCCATGGCATGCAGGATGACGAATGTGGATTCCGCACCGGGGTCAATATGACCGACGGATCGCTCCCCGAGTTTCTTGGAACGGCCACGGCGGCTTTCCATGCCGCGAGTTGCATCGGCGCCTATGCGTGCGCCGGCTGCAGCAGCAGACAGGACCGCAGCGCTATCGCCACCTTCGTCAAGCGCCTTGCGGGCCTCTTCTGCTGCGGGCATCCAGGCGTCAATCATGGTCTTATCACCCGCGCTGGCGCCCCCGCGGCCCAGAATACCCTTACACATACCCTCCACCCAGAACACCATCGCTGCAGCATCAAGGTTGAGCCGGTCCGAGACCGCCTTGCCTGCGGTGTTGAAGGCACTGGCATAGAGCGGACCGGACGAAGCCCCGACTGCATCCAGAAAGGCCTTGGCAGACTTGGTGCAGGTCTGGGAGATGGTGTCCTGATCCGGGGCTCCCGCCAGCACCTCAAGCACGGCCTTCCAGCCGATGTCCATGGTTACTCCATGATCGCCGTCACCAATCACACCATCCAGTTCGCTCAGGCGGTCCTTTTCGGTCGCAATCGCCTTACCAGCGGCTTGCATCATGGCGCGGAAGATCTCAGGTGTAATCGGCCCGTCAGTCTTCAGGCTCGCCCGGTCAATGGCATCAACCCGGCTCGTGCCCTCATAGGTCCGCGCGGTGTGCGTGGCACCGGCCACTGGCGCTGGCCTGCCGCCCACCGTGAGCGCGACGGTGCGGCAGGGATGATCCAGCAGGGATTTGAGATCCTCATCAAGCTTCATCAAGGTGACGGAGGCACCGGCCATTTCCATCGAGGTGCAATATTCGCCGACCCATGAATGGTAGATCTTCACGCCCTTTTCCTCAAGGATCTGGGCGACCCGGCGGAAGATCAGATAGAGCTCCATCGGGCTCGTTGCCCCGAGGCCGTTGACCAGCACCGCGACTTCATCGCCCGCCTTGGGTGCCATTTCCCCAAGGATCATGTCCATCAGCGTTTCGGTGACATGATTGGCGGTATCCACTTTGCCGCGTCGCATGCCCGGTTCACCATGAAGACCCATGCCGATTTCCATCTCATCGGGGCCGATGTCGAAGTTGGGTTTGAGGGTTTGGGGCATGGAACAGGCCGATAGGGCAACCCCCATCGACAGGGTGGAAGCATTGGCGTGGTTTGCCGCGGCATATACCTCCTCAAGCGAGCGGCCCTGATCGGCAGCAGCTCCGGCGATCTTGAAGACAAAGAAGTCCCCGGCAATGCCGCGCCGCTCACCAGCTTTGTCCTTTGGAGCAGATGCTACATCGTCGCTGACGGCGACCGAGCGCACGTCCATGCCGATCTCGGCGCATTCCTCTGCGGCCATGTCGAAGTTCAGCACGTCGCCGGTATAGTTGCCATAAAGAAGGACCACCCCGGCGCCGCCATCAGCGGCCATCGCGGCTTCCTTGATATGTTCGGGAGAAGGAGACGCAAAGACGTTGCCAACAGCGGCGGAATCAGCCAGACCCCGCCCGACATAGCCAGCAAATGCCGGCTCATGTCCGGACCCACCCCCGATGACGATCCCCACTTTTCCATCCCGCGGGCCATCAACCGCGACCACGGCGCGGCCGGTTTCTCCCTCAAGGCGCAACAGCTGGGGATGCGCCAACAGCATCCCCTCTATCATCTCGGGGATGATCGTTTCGGGCGCATTCATAAGCTTCTTTGTTGAATGCTCTTGGGTGTTTGACATGTCTTCCTCCTAAATTGACAAGACCCGTGCGCCTACGCAACACCGGGACTTGATTTGGCAGCATGGTGCGTCTGCCTATGGACCTGCATCTCAGGTTTCATAGAGCAACGCCCGAGCAACTGTTTCATCGGTCACCAGCCGATTGACAAACTTCCCGCGCAGAATGGCGCGGATGATTGGCAGCTTGCTTCGCCCGCCAGATGCGAGGATCGAAACAGGCTTTTCGCGCAACTTTTCAACGGGAAGTGCCATAATCGAACGATTCAGCGGGTGTTCGATGACATTCCCCGCCGGGTCCAGAAAGAATCCCAGAATGGAGCCGACAGCATCTTGTTCGAGAAGCTCCGGCAGAGCCTGCTTGACTCGTGGCAGACCCATGATTTTCGAGCGATGCGTGAGGTCAGCGCAAGAAATCAGACACGGCTGAACCTCTTCTGCGTGCTGCATCGCTTCCATCAACATTTCATCCTGCAAAAACGAATCCCGGTCAGAACTCGTCCTGCAATAGATGGGAGCCGTGAGCGAAAAGCACTCCACGTCAATGGCATTGGCCATGGTGGTTGCCACCTCGGTGGTGTCATTGCCAGAGCCGCGTGTGATCGCGCCCATGAGGCCGACCACATGGGACAGGTTGCCATGTCGTCCACTCAGGCGGCGAACCGAATGGCTGAGTGTCTTGCCCCATCCAATTCCAACGCCATTATATCGGCCCATGTGATTTTCAAGCATTTGGCCCGCGGCCTCGCCGATCGTGCGCTGGTTCTCGTCAAAATCCTCTACCGCAGGCAACACGGCAGCCTCTTCAAGGCCGTAACGTTGCTTGAGGGCTTCTTCCAGTTTGACGCATTCGACCAGCGGCAATCGCAAATCCACGACGACCGATCCGTCGGCCCGGATTTGACCGATGATCCGGTTGACCCGCAAGCGCGTCACCTGGAGTTTGTCTGCGATCTGTTGTTGGGTCATTCCGCCGACGAAATAGAACCAGGCGATACGTGCCCTGAGAAGGTCCGCTTCTGTATCTTGTGACTGTATGTTTTTCATTCGAGATTTGTATGGTTATTCCGCATATCATCTGCGCTGATCGCAAGGATTTGCTTCAGCTTCAAAAGTAAGCACTCGAATACTACATACTGCGCGCCTTCGTAAAGCGAACCCATCGGCAATGTAGATGTTTTAACCTCCATGTCATCCGCCATGGTTTGGGCGGGAATGACCAGAACCTGATCGGCGGTCTGAGCACAGACACCATCCGGCTGAGCGGTGATACACAGGGTCTTGGCACCAGCTTGCTTTGCGGTATTGATCAGGGCGGCAACGGTGGAAAAATAGCCCGGACCCGCTGATGCAATAAGTAGATCTCCGGTGCCTAGTGGCGGTGTCGTCATGTCCCCCACTACAGAGACCTTCAAACCGAGATGGAAGAGACGCATGGCAAATCCCTTGATTTGCAAACCTTCTCTGCCGACGCCATACAACGCGATTCTATTCGCCGAACGGACCGTTTCGACAAATTCATCACAGTTGCTTTCATCTAATTTTTCAACGACTTGAGCAAGTTCTTCAAGTGCATTCCGGCATAGCGTCTTCATGGTTTCAGTTCCTCCCGAATTTGAAAACCGCGGCTTTTGTTCAGCTGTGACACAACTACAGTAACATATGTATTTTTTGATTTACATCTGAAATTCTCTAACCTATACTCTTTTTTGCAGGCGCAGTTCAGGAGGCACAGAATGTCGTTGTCATTGTGCGATACTTCACCTGCAGTTGGAGGACAAACATGAAAAAACTTACAGTTGCACTTCTCGCAACCATCGCAATTGCATTGCCTCAGATCGCTGTGGCCGCAGACAATGCCGGGATGGAGAAAAAAGACAGTTATCGCTTCGTGATCATTCCTAAAGTCGTCCACCCATGGTTCGACTTGGTGAATGATGGCGCCAAACAGGCTGCTGCAGTCATCGAGGCCCAGACAGGCTCCAAAGTTCAGATTGATTACAGCGCACCGCAGCAGGCGGACGTCGTTCAGCAAAACCAGATCGTGGAAAGCTCGATTTCAACGCGTCCTGACGGGATCGCAATCGACCTTCTCGATGGCAGCGGCAACCGCGCATCTTTGGAAGATGCAATCGGCCAAGGCATTCCGGTCACCGTCTTTGACTCGGTCCCGCCCGAAGGCATGAACCTCACGTCCATCGGCAACGATTTCTGTGAACAGGCTGCAATCGCATCTCATCGCCTTGCAAAACTGCTTGGTGAGAAAGGCGAAGTTGCCATCATGATGGGCGTACCCACCGCACCAAACCATGCAATCCGTGCGGAATGCCATCAGAAGGTGTTTGACAGCTATCCTGACATCAAGGTTGTCGCAACCGGCATTGATAATGACAGCATTGAAACTGCCCAGAAGCAGGCTGCCGCAATCATGCAGGCCAATCCGAACCTGAAAGGTTGGGTCGCTTGTGATGCAGCCGGTCCGATCGGTATCGGCCAGGCAATCCAGGAAGCAGGCAAAGTTGGCGACGTGCAGATGGTGGGGCTTGATAACCTTCCCGAAATGCTGCAGCTGATCCGCGACGGTGTTGCGGACAGCTCATCCTCTACCAAGCCGCAGATGCAGGGCTATTGGGCCGTCATGGCCATGTGGCAGCAGTCGATGGGTCTTCAGACCCCCAAATATATCGACACCGGCATCGCAGTCCTGACCAAGGACAATGTTGGCGAGTGATGTCTCGAGAACGCCCGGTGACCGGCAAGCTCCGTTCACCGGGCAACTCCATTCGATCAAAGCAACACTGCTGATCATCCGATCCGTCGGAAGAGACTGCCGCTACGGCAGATTCCCATCTATATCGCCACGTCTTTGTGCGAGTGCGTGGCTCAGCCTTGAGACAATATCATGGCCTTTCTCGAAGTCGAAGACCTGACGCGCGACTATCCGGGCGTCCGAGCGTTGAGTGAAGTCACCCTCAAGCTTGAGTTGGGTCGCGTCCATATTCTGGCGGGAGAAAACGGTGCTGGAAAATCCACTCTCGTAAAGCTGGTGACTGGAACTGACACTCCAAGCGGCGGACGAATCCTGATTGACGGTCAGGATGCGCATCTCAATCCGGATCTGCACCGGTTTGTCGCCTATGTGCCCCAGGAACTGAACCTTTTCCCGCATCTCTCTGTTTCCGAGAATCTGTTCCTTCCCTACAATCGCTCCAGCCTGTCCGGGCGCTTGGTGAACCGGCGACAGATGGATATTGAAGCGCAGAAATATCTTGATCGCTTCGCCATTTCTGCCGGTCCGGGAGAATTGGTGCGCGACATTTCCGTTCCCGAGAAGCAGCTTTTGCAGATTGCCCGGGCATCGGTCAATTCAGACATGAAGGTGCTGATCCTTGATGAGCCGACATCCTCTCTGACATCCTCGGAAATTGAACGGGTGCTGGATATCATCAAGGCTTTCCGTGATCAGAACCATGCCATCGTGTTCATTTCTCACAAGATCGACGAAGTGTTGGCCATTGGCGACGACTATACGGTCCTGCGCAACGGCAAAAAGGTTGCCGACGGGCAGATTGCCGACATCGACGAGGCAGGCCTCATCAAGGCCATGTCAGGGGAAGAATTGGCGTCTAGCAAGCATTTCCAACCCGAAATTCCCGCCGGGCAAGCCGAGCAGGAGCCTATTCTTGAAGTCTCCGGGCTTAATGGCCCCATGTTTGAAGATGTTTCGTTCGAGCTCAAACGTGGCGAGATCCTCGGATTTGCCGGACTTCTTGGTGCCGGACGCTCAGAGGTGATGCAGACGATTTTTGGTTATCTCAAGGCCAAGAGCGGCGATGTTAAACTCGAGGGTTCTCCCTTCGCGTTGGGCAAAACCAGCCGTTCTGTTCGCTCTGGCATTCTCTATCTGTCTGAGGAGCGAAAGCTCCATGGCATTCTGCCGCAACTGAGTTTGCGGGAGAATATCGGCATCTCGATTCTGGATCAGATTGCCAGCTGGACCGGCATCAATCTGGCCTCGGAGCGCATCAAGGTGCGTGACATCGTGAAGGTTTACGACATCAAGGCAGCGGGCATTTCGCAGCAAATGTCGCATCTGTCCGGTGGCAACCAGCAAAAGGCCATCATTGGTCGGGCAATGGCAACGACCCCAAAGCTGATCATCTTTGATGAGCCGACCAAGGGGATCGATGTCCGGACCAAAAGCGAAATCTACAAGATCATGAAACGTCTCGCCGAAGAAGGCGTTGGTATCATTCTGGTGTCGTCGGAAATGGACGAGCTGCGCAAATGCGCCAACCGTATCGTCACGATGTATTCGGGCAAAGTGACCGGATATTTCGAAACCTCAACCACAAATAACGAGACCCTGCTTGGTGCAATGTTCGGGTCGGAGGCAAACTCAGATGCAGCCTAATCCTTTCCTGTCTGTGTTACGCAACCCGCTTGTGGGCGTCTTCATTGCGTTGCTGGTGATCTTTGTCATTTCGGCCATCACCTCTCCCTATTTTCTGACCTCCTACAACATGTCCGTGGTCGCGCGCTCGCTGGCATTTGTCGGGCTGATTACCATTGGCCAGTCGATGCTGATGATTCTTGGTGAACTCGACCTGTCCCTCGGTGTCATCGGGGGCCTTTGCGGCGTCGTCAGCGGCATGCTGATGGTCAATCTGGGGCTGGATCCGTGGCTTTCCATGGCGCTGTGCCTGACCCTTGGGGCCGCTCTTGGATGCTTCAACGGGCTGATGGTGACGTTCCTCAAACTGCATTCTCTCGTCCTGACCATCGGTACAGCCGGCGTCTTCGGTGGAGCCAATCTGGTGTTGACCAAGGGCGTTGCCATCACAAACATTCCCAAGGAAATCCAGTTTCTCGGTCGTGGTGATGTGTTCGGTATTCCCATGCCTTTCATCGTCATGTTCGTCGTCCTTATCGTCGCGTCCTTCGTGATCATGAAGACGCCTTTCGGTCGATACATCTATGCCATCGGCGACAACACCCCGGCCGCCCGCATGCTAGGGATCAAAGTCGATACGGTGCGCGTTCTTGTCTTTACCATTGCGGGGATGCTTGCTGCGCTCGCCGGTCTTTTGATGGTGACGCGCCTTGGCACCGCACAGCCCTCAATCGGTGAGACATGGGTTCTGCCTCCAATCGCAGCTTCGGTCATTGGTGGTGTTGCCACGACAGGCGGCGTTGGTACGCCTCTTGGTGCGATCCTGGGCGCCGCGATCATCGGCGTTATCGAGAATATCATCGTGCTGTTTGGTGTCTCGCCTTACTGGCAAGGGGTTGTGAGCGGCTTCATCGTTGTTCTGGCCATTTCGTTTGACTCGATTTCGCGCCGCTACATTCGTGGCGATCGCTAGGCTGAAGGCTATCAATCGATAGACATGTTTCTGGGCGGCAATTGTTCGCCCAGACGTACCGGACATCTGACCTTGGGAGGAAAAAATGAAACTTGGTTTGAACCTGTCCTTTGCCATTAAGCGCTGGATCGAGCCTGAACGATTGGCTGCACTGATCGCGGACGATCTGGACACCCAATATGTACAGTTCACCTGGGACCTTGTTGACCCGTCCTGGCCGGAGGCAACGCGCGATGCCCTTGCACGCGGCTATGCCAAGGCCTTTAAGAGTGCTGGTGTCACCATCGAGAGCTCGTTTGGGGGGCTTGCTTCTTATACCTACAACCATCTGCTCGCTCCGACCCCTGAACTCAGGGATCTTGGCAAGATGCACCTGCAAAATGCCATCGATATGACTGCGGCCATGGACGTGCCTGCCGCCGGTATGCCTTTCGGCTCTTTCAGTGCGGATGACGCGGTCAACCCGGCCCGTCGGGAAGAAATTTACAAAATGGCACTCGAAGCCTACGTCGATCTCACCCGCCATGCCAAAAAACAGGGATTGAGCATGTTGATGGTTGAACCGGTTCCGCTGGCAACGGAATTTCCCTCTTCCGCAATGGATGCCTTGCGTTTGATGAAGGATCTCGACGGCCAGACCGACATTCCCGTTCGACTGTGTGTGGACTGGGGCCATGCTCTTTTCAAACCGCTCTTTGGCGACAAGGCCGATATGGACTATTGGATGGAAATCTGTGGTTCCTATATCGGCGCATTCCATCTGCAACAAACCGATGGCCTCTATGACCGGCATTGGAACTTCACCCACGACGGCATTATCACGCCGCAATTGCTCAGTGATTTCTGGGATCGTCACGATCTCAAGGATCAGACCTGCTTCCTTGAAATCATCTATGCGTTCGAAGAGAGTGACGAGTTTGTTCTCTCAGACATGAAAGAAGCGATGGCGATGTTCAAGAACGTTTGACAGACCGGTTCGAAAGCATCTTAGATATAGCTGTAAACGGGATAGACCACGGCCATTCGAACATAGAAGTCAACTCCATTGAGCAAAGCCAAGAAACTGATCAACGCCCCCGAAACCGTCATCATGGACATGATCTCGGGGATGCTCGGTGCCCACCGCGATATTATGGAACCGGTGGGCAAGTCAGGACGTGTCATTCGCGCCAAGGACGGCCCCCGCAAAGGCAAAGTGGGGATCGTCATCGGAGGCGGATCGGGACATGAACCAGCATTTGCCGGTTATGTCGGGCGTGGGCTGGCGGATGCAACCGCCATTGGAAATGTTTTTTCCTGCCCACCACCGGACCCGATCGTGGAGGCCGCCAGAGCGGTTGATGGCGGGGAGGGGATTCTGTTTCTCTATGGCAATTATGCTAGCGACTCGATGAATTTCGACATGGCTGCGGAAAAACTGTCCGAAGACGGGATCAGGGTTTGTTCGGTTCCCGTAACGGATGATGTTTCATCTGCTCCCCCCGAACGGCGCAATGAACGCCGTGGTGTTGCTGGTGACTTTTTCGTGTTCAAGATCGCTGGTGCCGCCGCTGATCGGATGATGTCACTCGATGATGTGAAGAATATTGCCCTCAAGGCAAACGTTTCAACGGCGACAATGGGCGTCGCACTCAAGTCCTGTTCCCTGCCGCAAACCAGAAAACCTAATTTTGAAATCGGCGAAAACGAGATGGAAATCGGGATGGGGCTGCACGGAGAACCTGGCATCCGGCGAACATCACTGGACACCGCCAATAATGTCGCGGACCTATTGATGGAGTTCATTCAAAAGGAGCTGCAACTGACTGCAGGCGCAAAGGTTGGGGTGCTGGTCAATGGGTTGGGCTCCACCACCACGATGGAGCTCTATATTCTCTTCAACCGCCTGAAACAGTCCCTTGATGAGATGGAAGTCTCGATCCACCGCTCGTTTGTCGGGGAATATGCAACCTCTCTCGATATGGGTGGTGCCTCCATATCGGTTATCAAGCTTGATGACCAGATGGCAGACCTGCTTGATCACTCCTGCTATTCAGTTGCTCTTGCCATTGGCACCCCGCCCGAGCCCATCAAGGAGAAAGACAGGTTGCCGCTGGTGCCGGATGCAAAAGTCCTTTCCGAAACCAGAGCCTCCCGGCCCTCCTCCGATCAGGGGGAGCTGCGACCGAGTGGTGAGATCACCAGCCAAATCTTCATCAACATGTTTCGGGCGGCGGCAATCGCCATTGAAGACAAAGCGGACTGGTTGTCTGAGCTGGATGGTGTCATTGGAGATGGTGGTCACGGCATCACCATGCGTGAGGGTTGGCGAGCGGTGCGCAAAACTCTGGAGACCAATCCAGAGAATGAAGACATCGAAGCCATTTGCAACCACATTGCTGAGATATTTCTAAACACGGTGGGTTCCACTCCCGGCCCTCTTTACGCCACAGCATTGAGGACAGCCTCAAAGGTGGCAGCGGGGCGGGACGGGCTGGATACGGAAGCCACGGTTAGATTCATTGAAGCAGCTGCGGACGGAATCCGCTTTCGCGGTAAGGCCAATCCGGGTGACAAAACGATGCTCGACGCTTGGTGGCCAGCTGCCGAAGCGGCAAGAACAGCCTTCTCAAAGGGTGCCGACACCACCGATTGCCTGCGTGCAGCGGCAAAGGCTGCTGAACGGGGCATGAAGCAGACCGCTGAAATTGCAGCGCGACATGGTAGATCATCGAAGATGGGAGAGCGGTCTCTTGGTCATATCGATCCGGGGGCAGCATCAAGCTTCGTTTTGATCGATGCCATTCACCGATCTTTTGAAGCACAAACCCTTGACCCGGTAGAAAGCGCGGCCCGCCCGATCTTCAAGACCTGACGCGCCGTGAGATTCTTGATCGGACGAGAGCGGATCGAAGAGCTTCCCATACTCAAAGAGACACCTGACTGTCGCCACGCACAAACAACTTCAAGAATAACATCATCAAAAACAAACATGGGAACTCTCCTGTTTGCTGCGACATTAAGATTGTCACGTGCAAAAATTATCACATGCTAGATTGATCGACTGGCTCATTTGTGCTCTATTTGTTCACGCTCACCCCGCTCTCTTTGGACTCAGAGACGACATGAAACACCACTTCGATACAAAACAAAGGCATGATGCATCCGAGATTGAAATCCGGACTGCATTGGTTCGCCACTTGGCTAAAGAAACTAGGCCAAAAAACTGTATCCTTGCGGCTGAGGCGGTTTACGGCTTCGAAAACCGAAGAGCAGATTTCCTAAAGTTGGATAATTACAGTCATGCTTTTGAGATCAAGTCTGATTACGACAATACCTCGAGGCTCAGAGGGCAACTCGCTGAATACTCCAAGACATTTGATTTTGTGACCGTGGTCACAACATCTAGTCACTTGGCCGCTGTTCGTGAAATCGCTCCCAGAAAGGTTGGGTTAATCGTTTTCGATAGACAGAGTTTGACTCCAGTACGCAAACCACAGATCAACAAACAGCTTTCAAAATCTCACCTGGCTGCGGGAATAACAAAATTACGCTTGCTTAGTGTGCTACCAAGAAACTTTCGAAAACTCAGTGTTGCTGAGGCTCGTGCAGAAGCAGTAAAAAAACTTACCGTCAAGGAGTTAAGAGAATTATTTCTTGCGGAGCTAGTAAATAGATTCTCTAAAAGTTCTGCGATATTTTTTACAGAAACAGATACACAAATTGAAACTGAAGATTTGGCTTTATTACGACGTAGCTCCCGCCTTTTCATCTAAATGGGGTCGCAGCCAAAGTGCTTTAGAACTTGGGAAATGTGAATTTCCATCCGTACTGAAATCCAGTGAGATGGAGAATTACTTCCAACACTGCCCCCCGCTGCCGCCACGATTTCGTCCTCCCCCCAGCTTGAACGGATCGCCTGATAGAATGGTGAAAAGCTAGTCACTTTTGTCGCGACAGAACGATAGTGCGTCGAGTACGGAGCCAAGATGTTCTTTGTCTTCCGCTCTCCCTTAACCACAACTTCGGTTGTTCCAACAACTTTACGCTTCTCACGAAAGTAATAGGTATTCAGCCCATTGTGGCGAGAGACGAAGTCGATTCTTGGACGCCAACCTTGAGTGATGATGACCTCATCATTTCGAACGGGATTAATGGAGCCGTAGTCTCCATATTTGATTTTTGCATGAGTCTTTTTAACTTCCTCATACAGAAACATTTCTTCAACCCTAAAGATACTGTGCTCCTCATCCCCAATATCCGTCACTGACTTTGGAAATGAAGTGGCCAACACAACAATTTCAACCTGCTTTAGCTCTGAATAGATTGAGGAAATGACTTGCTTAGTGCGTTTTGAATGAACCAAACCGTTTCCTGGGCGCACATACTCATGGTCCAAGATTACGAAGAAACGCCCGCCGCTTCCCTGGAAGCTGTCGATCTCACCTTTGAGAGATATTAAGTCGAATAAAAATTCGTCATCTTCACTGATGGCGACTCGATACGCAATTTCGCTAAAATTAGAAGCAAAGGTGTTGAATTGAGATCTCAGATCGGCAACATACGAAGTCTCATCATCTTCTTCTGCAGGATTAACAATTAAGGTTGGCCTGACGCTTATCCCTTCGTCTCGCCGATCAAGAACGAATGATGTCCACTTTTCGTAACCATTATTTGATCCACTGATCTGTTCAATTTCAGCGCAACTCAAGCTTGGTTCTCTGGTTAGGTCCAGAAAGAACCATTCACAATCTCCCAACAATTCTAGAGATGTTTGCCAATTGCGTTCAAACCCATACACTCCAAACGTTGATAGAAGTTGCTCTGCAGTAAGAGGCTTTCCATCTGCGTCTTTGCCTGCGTTTCTCTTTTTCTTACCCCGTGATAGTTCAACTATGGGCGTAATAGCTGACCGACGTTGAGCAACCAAGTTTCTCCAAGCTCGTTTTTCCGCATCGGCAGTTTTGAAAAGAAGGAAATAGTTTTCCATCACTTCAGACACCGTGTCCTTTCAATCCAAGATTTTTAGCACGATAGCGAAGCGCCAAGGACGAAACCCCAAAACGCGCAGCAAGTTCGGCAACATCACCTTGAGTTTTGCGCACTTCTTCTCGAAAGTAGTCCTCCGGCATAAGCATGGCTGCAGCGAATGAGTTTGCTTGATATTCAAGATGGTTGCGCTCGTCGGACCGGTGAAGAATGCGCTCCCCCTGTTCCAATCCCTTCAAGTTTTCGCGATGCAGCTGGTAATGTGCAAACTCATGTGCCATCGAAAATCGCTGCCTGGTGCGGCTGTGATTTGAATTCACTCCAATTTCAAAGTGATTGGAACTCGTTTCCTTAATGTAAGCATCAATTCCATCTGGAAGCGGTTTTTTCTTGAGAGTTAGGTATGGGTTTTTTTCAATGAGCCGCTCGATATCTAGCTCCACTCCGTCAATCAGTTTGTGACGAATGCAATACTGGATGACGCGCTCTGTTGTATCTAGCGAATCCACGTCAAGGTCTGGCAATGCTGGAACAGGAGTTCTGATTGGTCTTTTAGGAGCCTTTCTCATTGAGATATTTTACCTTCCTGCTCTTCTGATCCGTCGTCGTAGCCATCGTTGAGGCTGTCTAGCCTAACCCTTAGTTCTTCAATTTCTCCCTGAATTCCCTCCAAAGCAGGTTGAAGGTTGTCGTAAACAACCTGTTGTAACTCCTCAGTGGACTTGTCGTCGTCTTTTCGAAGATTGCTCAGGGCTTCTTTTGCTGCTTGATATGATATGTCATTTAGAGCTTCACGCATTAGACGGTCGGCGTCTTTGGTCTTAAAGAAATAGGGAACCTCTCTCTCGACCTCTTCACCGATCGCCTGTTTGTTTGAGCTTCGGATTACAGTAAATGCCAACCAAGAAATCAATGCCTGAACCGCAACCAAGACGGCTACCAATGTAGAATAAAAACCACTGATTGCTGACAAATATGACTCTTCATCCCAATCACTGCCATAAAAGCAGTAAGTGAAGCTATCATAAAAGCGTGTTTCAGAAACTTTTCTGCATGCAGCGTCCGATAGAAAAGACAAGTCGACCATAAACGTTGCGAAGAACCAAAATAACAACGCAACAAGGGCCAAGGCCGTAGAGACTGCTACTAATAAATACCCCCAAAAAATACCAACTGGCTTATTTGGTTTGAATGAATTTTCGGCGATTTGAGCCATGATTACTCGACTTTCGATCGTCACTGAGAAATGCTCTCAGGAGACAATTTATATCTCGATTTCCTGACGGCTGTCGGGCTGCGTGAAATATAGGCTACACGCCAAGCTTGTGCAACTGCGGTTGAATGCGGAACCCCGCTGTCAATCTACCATTCAAGAGAAAATATATATTTTCGGGACGTTTTTCACGCATATCAGCATAAAGATCTCGCCGCTTTAACCGCACGAGATGTCCTATTTCGCCGCCTATAATTATTAGCATTTCACCAGACCTCATCGAAACCGCACCCATTGCCTTATTTGAGCTCTCCAATGCAAATTTTTGTCCGTCGTCTATATTTGTCCGTCGTCTATAATAGAGCCGTATACCTACCACAAAGTCAGCGACTCGTCCGAGGTGCCGTTGCCGCCAACGCTAGTGCCTCGATTCATCGAATGCCCGCTTCCGCCTGCAGCACCATAGATCTCGCATACGTAACAAAAGTCAGCTCACCACCCATTTTGCCAACCGTCCGTCCTGGTGAAGCTGAAATCATTGCGATGCGGCAAATTGGGGCTTAGTCCGCTCACCCGTCGTCTGATAGCAGAGAATGCTGCAGCTTGTTCGAACGACGGGAATGCGGAAGCTGCCTTGCAATATATGATTGCCGGCGAATGCCCGCATAGGGCCGATTTCGTTGAAAAAGTCGTAGATTTTGAGGGGAGTTCGGGCGCGGTAAGGCGGGTGTTGATGGCGTTTCACGCCGGGATCGGGATCAGTTTTGCCATCTTGCGCAGGTTCTGGGCTGTTGC
>NZ_QODK01000012.1 GCF_003324485.1 Cohaesibacter intestini
GGTCATGGCGAATGTGGCTGTGTGTGCGAGATGGAATGGATAGGTGTAAGCAACCAAATCCTACAACAAATCAACCATTTACACTACATTCGCCAGCCAAATTCCCGACCTTCATGCATAAGACGGGCTAATAGCCCCAAAGCATCGGGTTTCTCGGCAATGCCACAAAGTTGCTTCGTGTTTTTAAACTCGGCATCAAGAGCTGCATTCAAGGAGGGATGTGGAAAGTGAGCTGAAACCCGCGCCTTAAAAGATCGATTTGCGACAACAACCGGAACATGGAAGACGACGACACCATCGATCTTGTCATCATCCCGTCCGAAGAACCGTTCCATGACGAAATGCTCATCGACACTCTCGCTAAAGCAGACTGGGCGGGACTTTTTCTTGTAGCTCACATCCTCTTTGCGCAGCTTCAGAATGACAATTGCATTGGGTTCTCGCAGCCCATCAAATTTCTGACCGACGCAGTAGTAGAGATATCCCTCTTCAGCCTTGAGGAACGATGCGGCATAACTTGAGGAGGCGAAGAACAGCGTGATTGCAGCAGCCAGTAATAGCTGCATTCGGGAAAAATGTAGGAGCATTGACATTATCCAGAGGGCCAGTTGGACGAAGAAAATTTCATTGAGTTGAAGCGGGTGCTTTTGTGGAAACACACCATTAAGTTGGTCGCATTATGAGTACCATTTGTTTCTTGCTGATTAAGGCTCAGGCATGGAGCAAAAAATGTGGTGGGAGGGATGAAGACAAAAGAGCCTCATAGCCCACCACCTCTCTTGAGGTGCCAATAGTGGCGGGAAGGGAGCGCTTGAACGATGAACTTCAGGGACACTTCAAGTTCACTCAAAGTGCCGCCTTCAGCGCTCGACCTTCCCACCCACCACTGATGAGCATGAACAGCAGCAAAGACACCAGACACCCTTACCTGTGTCTTGCGGTCACGCTCAGTCGCTCACTTGAAGACCAGCCAAGGAAAGTATCTGGTCCGTCTGTGAGTTCTGATTGTCGTTGGAGGGGTGGGTCTCAAATTTATGCGTATGATAACCCTATAAGAGAGACCTGATTTCAGCATACGCATAAACAGGATCTTGAAGACACCGCGAGATAACCCGCGATGCCTTGAGTTGATTTCAGGGTGATAGGAGGTCAGGCTGTGGCCTTCTCGAACCAAGTCTGAGCGCCTTTCCTTGACCCTGTGGTCTCGTAGGTCACCTGATGGACCTTGAGGTATTCCAAGAGGTCATCTGAGGGCTTCTTCAGCTTCCTCTTGATGAAGTCTGACGCTGACCGTGTGAACCCAATGTGCCTCTTAATATCCGTGAAACTCTTCTTTCCCACTGGCATATTCGCAAGGTAGGTCAAGAAGGCTTCAAGGTGGTTCGAGGTCTTGGGTGCACGTTTAGCCGCTTTCAGTTTCCACGGGGTCTCAACGATGCCCGGCATGTGGTCTTTGATGTCGCTGAGTAGCTCAGTGCCTGTTTTGTCGGAAGGCAGGAGCATGTAAACATCTGTTGGCGCACAGTTGCCTTGATCGTCAATCACCCGGCGACAGCGAACCCGATTGATCGCCTGAATGACCGAGGTTGTCAGGTTGCTTACCTTGATCGCTTGCCGAACGTCCTTGAAGTGCTTCCACTTCCTCTCTTCTTCCTGTCTCAACCACTCAGTGGACTGTGGTCCTTGAGCGGCAAAGAACAGATTGGCTGAGAAGAAGTCGTCACGATAGGGCAAGCCGAAGATGACCACGCAGTCATAGTTGGACCAGTCATTGCGGCCATCGATAGCACCCCAGTGCGCCGTTCCAAGCGACTTGAAGTGTTCCTGATAGAGCAAGACGACTGGTTCCACTGACTTGTGGCAACAGATCAGGACTTTCCTGTCCGTCAAGCCTTGCTCTTTGAGGTTCTCCATGAGCTTGGCGACTTCGGCCTTTGCGTTGTCTTCGAGATATCCTTTCCCCAGTCGGTGGCCCTTGGATACATAGAGGGTCACATTCTGATAGGAACGGGCATTCGAAGGCAGTTGCACGGGAGGGTCAACCTTGTCTGGCAGGAGGCTGTAGAGAACATTCTCGTTCGCCGTTGCGTCAAGGATGACTGCACCACAAGCTTCTTCTTCAGGAAGGATCAGCTTTGCCGTCGAGAGCCAGTAATGCTCTCCCTTGGTGCCGTAGATCTTCCATGAGGCAATGATCGCTTGGATCGATCTGAGGACTTCGGAATAGTGACCAATGAGCCTTCTATTCTCGGTCTTGTCATCCCGTCCCAGCATTGCCTTATCAAGGCGCTTGGACTTCAATGATTGACGCAGAATGGTGAGGCTTGTTGGTTCGAAATCCTTCAGGGCGTCACGTTCAACAACCATCTCCCGACCATCCTTGTTCCTTTCTGTCAGGGCCTCATAGGCGCAGACGAAGCGGCTCAGGGTATCCAGTGCGGGTGCCTCTTCAGCGCTGTGCTTTGAGGATAAAGACGCATGGAGGTACTTAGCCTGTTCGAGGGTGACTTTGGATTCCTGAAGCAGATCGAGGGCTTCGTCGATGACAACGAGCCGCCTTTGTCCGTTTTGGAATTTGTGGAACTGAGACCATGCTGATTGTTCTGGTTCTCCTCTTGCTACGGCATCGAGACCATTCTCATATGCCTTGTGGGTGATGATGATGACAGGTGACTGCTCAACTTGCTCCGGGGTGACCGAGGTGTCTGAGTGACGAGCAAGCGCAATCGGCTTTCCTGCCAGTTGGTTTATCGTTTCGGCTGCATCGTCAGCCTGCTTCTTCAATCGAACAACGATCAGAACGCCCGGATGTCCATTCTCTTCAAGACAAGAGCAGTAGACGGCAAGCCCTTGGCTTTTTCCGGTTCCTGTCGGTGGCGGGAGGACTTTGATCCTCTTGCCTTCCGGCGTTCCGAAGCTATCGATTTGTTGGTTGAAGATGAGACACATGCGCCGCCAGAGATCCCGAAGGGGTTGGCTTGACACGTTGCCGAGGGTGTCGGTCCAGTGCTTCTCCATTTTGGAGACGTAGAAGTCAGGATCGACGATTGGGTTTGAGGTGGATGTTTGGATAGGGGTGACCATCATGGGCCTTTCCTTGTCCGGCGAAATCCCCCAGATGCACTGAGGGTGAGTGCAGCAAGTCGCTGCGATTCCTCACAAGGAGGAACTTGAGAGAGCCTGTCGGCTCAGAAACTGAGAGGTGAGGGGGACCTAAGCCGTCTGACGAAGGTCAGGCGCTGAGTTGTGCGTATTATAACCCTATAAGAGAGACTTAATCTGATCACACGCATTCCTTGGACTGGACCCTTCAAGACCACTTCAGCCGCTCTCCAACCGGGAGCCATCGCTCTTCGAGCGCTGGGCTTGGAAAGGGAACCTGAAGAGCGCCTTGCGACCGACGACCCCAACCCACCATCAAAGATAAAGAATGAAGTAGTCTAAAGGGTTCGGGGCCATAGGAATCTGGGTCTCAGGTGGACTTGTCGAATTTTGTCATCATCTCAAGGCTAGCGAGCAGAGCAACCCGAGTGAACTTGAAGAGTTGGCCTGTGGTCCGTAATATTAACTGCGGTGAAGCGAAATGATATCTCTATAGCGGCGGTCAATGCTGGGAGCTGGAAAACGTAACCTCTATAGAGTGTTTTAATTGGGTGTGGGTATTATTGTCTCTATAGGGAGTGTTAACTTCGTACATTTTCAGTAACACTCAAAAGAGCTTTCTCACATGAGGTCGACCGGGACCTTGCAGCATCCCAGTCGACCGTGTAGTGGCTACCTAATTACAAGTACCGATGTGGCTATTTGCACCGGTTTTAATGTCTGGTTTTGCTCAAATGTATCGTTTTCGCAATGCTCTGCATTGTGTTTCTGAAAAACTCTTCGAAAGAGGTTTTTCCTGCTTTTACGTCTTCTTCGCCAACAAAGTAGCAATCATCTCTTGCAATCGCTGGGAGTACGTGTGCACAGAGCCAGTTTTGAACCAACGGATGATCGTCAGGCAAGCCTTCAAATGGTTCTTTGAGAATTGCTTCGGGATGAAGCATCTCGAATTCGGCATAAGCGTCGATTGCTTCTTCAAGGATAGGGCGAAACTCGCTCACCATCAGGCCCGCAAGGCTGTATTCGTGCAAGGCGACGTCTTCGCGCATGTAGCCGATGAACTCGAAAATGTCTTTAGCTTTGACAGAAGAAGGCATGTATCCGTTTTGAGAGTAGATAGTGTTGTTTTCCATTTAGATTTCCTTTCAATGGGTTGCGTTAGGGCGCGTTGATCTGGTTCGGTGGCGAACCACCAAATTTGGTTAGGAGTTGAAGTTTTAAAGATCCCGATTACCTCGGGCGAGGTATCAAGCAGCTATGAGCTGCAGAATTAAGTTTCGTCAGAGGATTCGTGTGTTTCGCGTGGTGTTCCGTCCGACTTGAATGCAATCCATTCAAGTGGTGCTGATAGCAATGAGATTTGGTCAAGACGGACCATGACTGTGAAGCTATCGCTGTCCGTTAAGTGAATAACTGCACAATCTTCATCGTCAGCAGCCCCGGCCCAAAAGAATGCATCTTGCAATTGGATCTTCCATTGATCAGCAAAGTCATTGAAGATTGTATCCTCGTCTGGACCGACCCATAGTTCGATTGGTTCCGCCTGCTCGGGTGAAATTATGGCGACTTTATCAGAAGAGATTGACTGGATATTCTTGGGGGCAGGGTCCTCCTCACCGTCCATAATAAAAAACTGCGCAGCAATAACATGCGTGACGTTTAGTGCCACTTTTGTCGTGCTCGTTTCAAAAACGGCGAAACTTAGCTCTTGAGTGCGGTGGCCTAGGGCAGAACGAAGAGCTGAGATTTCTTTGCCATTGATCTCAAATTCGCAGCAACGATTTCCCTTCAAGAAGATACGAACTTTGTGGTGCTTGGGCAGATCAAGCGCTGGACCGTTCAAGTACATCTCGACGAACGACGGATCTCGTTCATCAAATATCTCGTCTTCGTCTTCATTCTCCTCAAAGTCCATATAAGTTGGGAACTTTGCAGGTTGTTGGCTGTCAGGGAAGACGTGTCCAATGCTGGTTTCTCCTAGGGCGGCACAAATCTTCTTTATCACTTCGAATTTGGTGTTGGAGTTTCCAGTCTCGATCCTTTGAATCTGCTGTTGACTGACACCAGCTACCTTGGCGAGATCCCTTTGTGACATTCCCTTCTTTTTTCGCAGTTCTTTGATCCGGTTCATCACCTGTCCTTTCAAGTTATGAGCGGAATGTAGGAATGAATGATAAAAGTGTCGATGTGTAAATTTAGTGGGCTTGTGACATATTTAGTGACATGCCATGTGTAAAAACGGCAGAAAGCTGAGTTTTTTGCGCCCTAAAAGCTAAGAAGCTATGTGTATTTTCGGGGAAAATTCGACGAAAAATGTAGCGCTAGCCTGTGGAATTCTCTGCAAGAATTCGATAAACGCTTGATCGCGCGATCCCTAGCTCTCTGGAAATTGCTGCTGGGCCCATGCCATCTTCTTTCAGTTTCAGGATTGCAGAAAGATCAATGGACTTCTTCCGACCTCGATATTTCCCTGCCTCTTTGGCTTTGGCGATCCCCTCCATCTGGCGTTCTCGCCGGATATTGGTTTCGAACTCGGCGAAGACTCCTAGCATCTGAAGGAAAGCGTTTCCTGCTGGGGTGCTCGTATCGATGCTTTGTTCGGTGACTTCCAGCGACGCTCCCTTGTCGTTGAGTTCTTGCACTACAGATGATAGGTCGGCGACAGAACGGGCTAGACGATCAATGCGGGTGACGACCAGTACATCGCCCTTCCTGATGAAATCAAGAAGCGTACGAAGCTCGGATCTGTTCTTAAGACTGGTAGCGGACTGTTTCTCTTCTCTAATTACGTCCACTAGCGGCTTGAGTTGTTCGTTCTGAATGGAGAGATCTTGGTCTGTCGTGCTGACGCGAGCATATCCGTATTTCGTCATTGTCTTATCTCGTTGTGTCCGAATAGGGTCTAAACATGACGATAGAGTGTGTCCGATAAATTGTAAATAGCTTTAATGAGACGATTTCGGATCGACTGTGAGACGTCCTTCTAGGGTTTACCCAAATAGGACTCTGAGGCGAATATGTGCCAAAGCACCTGCTAATCAATGTTGAGTTCCTGCGATTGCATTTGGCGCATTCGTATGGGGGGAGGGGGGGATTTCTCGCGTGAGAGAGCGTATTCCCTTTCAAAGATTTTTCCGAAAATGAACCCTGAACCAGTTGGTGTTATCGACTGCCTGGTAGGATGCCTGTGGAAATTATAAGTTGCTGAAAATGAACGGAAAATCAAAAATAGTTGATACGTGAGTTATTTAATCACAAAAATACCTGTTGCAATTGCGATTTTCAATAGGTATATTTGTGAAGTCGTTTATGTTGAAATAATGAGGTGTCAATTATGGGTATCGAGCGTGACTATGAGAGGCTTTGCTGCCAAGAAGGCGTAGAGCTACTTGGCATTAGAAATGGAAAAAAGCATATTCGCTTGTGCTTTGAGAATGGATTTATTGTTGCGCCCAAGACACCCTCGTGTCGCCGAAACTTGATGTATGTACGACGACAAATTAGACACCTCCACAGCTAAGAAAGAAATCAAATGCAAGAAGAAATTATGAGCGCTGACGAACGCCGCGCAGCAAACGAGGAAATGTTGTTTCGCTACGGCGATGATCATGAGTATTGGGATTATGTTCAGTGGCTTGCGGACTTGGTTGAGCAGGCTTTCGAGAATATTGAAGGTTTGGCCGGTGCTGAGGTGGCTAAGGAGCCATTGCAGGCTCTTGCAAGAAATATAGTTAGAACTGAATCCGAAGCTCCGTTGAGTTGGCGAGACCTATTGAATGACACTTTAACCGTTGGAACGGCTCTACCCATCGCTCAGCGCCTCGGACATGCTCTCCAATACGGTCTGTATGGAGTAACGCCATCGGCTGTGCCTGCAGCTCAGCGAGAAGCATGGGTGACTGATTTGGTTGCTGAAGTGGTTGCATTCTGTGAGCGGCTTGATGTTGCTTCTATCAATGGTGGGAACAACCAAATTGTGAAAGTTTGTCATTTGGCGCGTTCTCGGTTTGCAATCGATAACTGCAGCGGGGACGTAGATGTGCACTCTATGTCTGTTTTGGGAGGAATTTCCGAAGGCCGGATTAGAAATTTGATGTCCGGAAATGCAGGTCCTTTGAAGCGTGGTGCAGACGGAGGCATCGAAGCAATGAGTGCGCTCTCTTGGTTGATGAAGAGAAAGGGCTTTTTGAAATCGATCTGGCAAAACTCTGACGACGAAACAAAGGAAGTGGAGTCCGAAGAATTGGCCCCACTTGAAAATGTAATTTTTGTCCCAGTTGCCCGCGACGGTTCGATTTTTAATCCAAGCTTAGAGCGCAACGGCTTGTTTCAGATTGGTTCGAAGGGTCAAGAGTTGAATGTAAGCAGCTTTGAGGAAGCTCTTACCATGCTGAATGCTATGCCTGTTCCCCGTTGGCGGCGACCAAATGAAAATGGATTGTGGGGGATTGTGAGTGGTGTCTCTTGGCAGCGTGTTGAGAAGAAAAGGATCTAAGGAGAGTGCAGAATCATTTCGATCACGACACGCTTGCACCAAGCGCCAGCTATGTTCTCGCGCAAATTATGAGCGCGAAACCGCAACCAACAAAACTTGCTCCGAAAGATCGTCGGGGGATTTACGGTCTCGTGAATCACTTGGGTCAGTTGAGACATATAGGCTCTACAAGTGCGGAGAACGAATCCTTTTATAAACGCATCCATCTGCGCCATAGAACAGGTTCAGAGACAATGAGCCACTATTTTTCATACATGTACAACACTGGGCGGATGTGGCGGTTGCGAAATGATGCGGAAACCAACGCGGATGGGCTCGTTGCAAAGAAACTTCGAAACGCGTTTATCGCCCAGCATTGCAAGGCTGTTTGGTTTGCGGTGCCAGATACTTCTGATATCTCGGGTTTGGAGCAGCAAGTAATATCCTTAGCTCCCGCTGAGGCGACGGCTTGGAATGGGAAGGCTATGCAAGCGTATGATGAACCTGTTGATCTGGTAAATGAGCTGATCCACGAGCTCCAACTATCAGACGACGAGATCTCAGCACTTGATCGCCAATTGGAGCGATTTATTCATTCTGCATAGAAGGGGAAAGAGATGCCTTCAAATCGATGTCAGTCCCCTAATCAAGTGCGTGCTCCACTGCCGAAGGGGCCGTTTCGATTTTTCGCTTTGGATGTCGAGACTGCGAATAATGATCGTAGTAGCATTTGCCAAATCGGCATCGCTGGCGTCAAGGATAGTGGTGAGATCGAGACATGGTCGACCTATATAAACCCGGAGACGAGTAACTGGAGCTGCTCCTGGGTCCATGGAATATCGCAAAAAGACGTCGCCCATGCCCCGAGTTTTCCAGCAGCTCTTTCTCACCTCATGCCCTTGCTAAACGGGCAGGTTGTTTTTCAGCACAGCAGTTTCGACAAAAGCGCGATCAATGCTGCTTGTGATCTGCATCGGCAGGAATGTCCCGACTGGGATTGGAGAGATAGCGTTCTGATCGCCAGACAGGCCTGGCCCGAGTTGAAAGGGAGAGGGGGACATGGACTTAAATCTCTCAAACAACATCTCGGCCTGGTTTTTCGTCACCATGACGGCGAGGAAGATGCCAGGGCTGCTGCTGAGGTTGTGTTACGTGCTGAGGCACACCTCGGTCAGAGGCTCGTTGGTGTCAAACAAGGTTCAAAGCAAGAAGAAAGCGCCACGGCAACTCCAAAAGGTAATCGCGCCAAGTTTCCGAAGGATTGCCGAATGCAGTTGAAAGCGCAGATTGTGCAAATGCTTGATGCCGTCGCTATTGAACACCCTTCAGGTCATCAGAAGACTTATGCCAATCGGTACGTTTTGAAAGCAAGCCACGGTCGGCCAATCGAGATTATGTTCGAGAAAGGGGAGAACACGCCCGCAAACCTCTGGGTTCTTTCTCGATTTGTTTCGAGTATCGAAGACGGGTCGATACCCTTTGTTTCTAGCAAGGCAGGGTCTGGACGCCATTCTGCGCTTAATACAATGTCGCAGCTGTCGCACGGAGATCTGACACGGTTCCGCTTGGAAAGTGTACAGGATTTTAGGCGGATAATGTCCGCTTTAGAGGCTCATTGAGCGTTTGGGTTTGCGGTCGCGATGAGGCTTGCTCAGTTTCACGAAACCGCATGCCCTTACTTGATTGATTTTTTGAGTTGGTGCTTCTCTGGGTTGCTTACATGGGTCGCATCACCTTTCAACAGATCCTTGCAAGTCAAGCTGGCCCACGACATCCAAACTCGCTAACGTGCCCCACAACAACATTCCAAAGAGAAGAGACATATTGTGGAGCATATTGGCAAACTGGAACAGCGCCTCTGGACGGCTGCTGACTCACTTCGGGCCAACTCGAACTTCGCCAGCAACGAATATTTCATGCCGGTGATGGGACTGATCTTTCTGCGCCACGCCTATTCCCGCTTCCTCAAGGTCCGGGACGAGATCATCCCAACCTTACCCTCGCGTGGTGGCAAGACGAGACCTCTGACCAAAGAGGACTTCTCGGCTCGGTCATCGATCTTCCTGCGTGAAGAAGCCCAGTTCGACTATCTGGTTGGGTTGCCGGAAGGCGAGGTCGCGTCCACCGCTGTCATCGCAGCAATGAAGTCTATCGAGGAGGACTACACTGCGCTCGAAGGTCTTCTGCCAAAGCAGGAATATGCCGAGATTGACGAGGATGCTCTGCGCCAGGTGTTGCGGATCTTCAATGACCCGGCGCTGCAAAAGGCCGACGGAGACGTCTTTGGCAAGATCTATGAATACTTCCTGACCCAGTTTGCCGACCAGAAGGCCCATGACAACGGGGAATTCTTCACACCAAGAAGCATTGTTGAGACTATTGTCAATATCATCGAACCAGCACAGGGCAAGGTCATCGATCCAGCCTGCGGTTCGGGTGGGATGTTCGTTCAGTCGGCGCATTTCGTTGAGGCGATGCAGGCAAACCCGAATGAACGGTTGACCTTCTACGGCATGGAGAAGAACCCGACCACAATCAGGTTGGCCAAGATGAACCTTGCGGTGCATGGCCTTGAAGGCCGCATCGAGAAGGCCATCAGCTATTATGAAGACCCGCACAAGGCTCAGGGACCGTTTGATTATGTCATGGCCAACCCGCCTTTCAACGTCGACGAGATCGACGCCGAGAAGATGAAGGATGATCCCCGTCTTTCCTTTGGCCTTCCTGGGGTCAACAAGGGCGGCAAGGTGTCCAACGGCAACTATGTCTGGATGTCTTTCTTTCATTCCTACCTGTCCGGCACAGGCCGCGCTGGCATCGTCATGTCGTCTCAAGCCTCTTCTGCTGGCGGGCAGGAAGCCAAGGTTCGCGAGGCGATGGTCAAGAGCGGCGATATTGACGTCATGCTCGCGATCCGGGGTAACTTCTTCTACACGCGCACTGTGCCCTGCGAGATCTGGTTCATGGACAAGGGCAAGCCGGAGCATCTGCGCGATAAGGTCTTGATGCTGGATGCAAGGCAGGTCTTCCGCAAGGTGACGCGTAAGATCTGCGACTTCTCGCCCGAGCAGGAAAAGAATCTCTCGGCAATTGTCTGGCTCTATCGTGGTCAGGAAGACCGCTTTGCAACATTGGTGCAGGATTACCTCTCCACCGCGCGAAGGGAAGCGCAGCAGGCTGTTTTCACTGAATTGCTTGAGGTGTTGGAGAAGGCCTGTATTCATTTCACAGCACACACCGACACGAGCGAGTTGAAAGCCGGCATCGACAAGCTGGGATCCGATGCGAAAGACTATGCTGATAATGCAGCAAAGCTGGAGCAACCCGAAACAACCATTGATGCTCTGACGGCGGCTTTGAAGGCCATGCAGCCCTTCGCAGATCAGGCAAAGACCGTGATCAAGGAAATCGACCATCTGGCCAAGCTGATGCAGAAGGCGCAGGAGGAAGCAATTGCTGCGGGAGAAAAAGCCGCTGAGGGCAAGAAGCATCTGACGGCGCTTGCTGATGCCCGTGCGTCGCTGACAGGCGATCCGGAAATCCATTTGACACCAACCGGGTCCCTGAAGCGGTTTCGATATTTCGCCGGTCAGGCAGACTGGCTTCTGTCGCGCTTCCCGGAAGGACAGCTGTGTGATGTTGCAGGGCTGGTCAAACTGGTGAGCATGGAAGAGCTGGCTGAGAATGACTACAGCCTGACACCGGGCCGCTATGTGGGCGTGGCTCCGGAAGAAGATGACGAGGATTTCGATTTCGAAGAAGCGATCAAGGAGATCCACGACGAGTTGGAGACCCTGAATGCAGAAGCGGCGGAGCTGGCAGATACGATCTCAAAGAATTTTGCGGAGTTGATGGTATGAGTTGGCAAGTGAAGCCGATCTCGGACCTTGGCAAGGTCGTTACAGGAAAGACACCTTCGACGAAGAATCGGGACTTCTATGATGGAGAATTTCCGTTCGTAACGCCGACGGATTTAGACTGGCATAGCTATTTCGTGCGCACGACCCATTCGACGATCACCAAATTGTCGAAAGACCAGCACAAGAACCAGATGCTTCCGGCAGGGGCGACCACGTTCACATGCATCGGGAACACGATCGGTAAGTGTGGGATCACGTCAGAGATGAGCCTTACGAACCAGCAGATCAACAGTATCGTTCCCAATGAAGAGCACGACGGGCGCTTTGTCTACTACCTCATGCTCCACAACAAGGATGCTATACGGTCTATAGGATTGAGCGGAGGTGCGGCTCAGCCGATTATCAACAAGACGACCTTTTCGAACGTGAAGGTCTGCGTTCCTAGCCTCCATACCCAAGAGCGAATTGCGGGGGTGCTTTCTGCCTATGACGATCTGATTGAGAATAACCGGCGGCGGATTGCGTTGTTGGAGCAGGCGGCGCGGCTTCTGTATCGTGAATGGTTCGTCCATTTCCGCTTTCCCGGCCATGAGACCAGCAAATTCGTCAATGGCCTACCGGAGGGGTGGAAGCGCATGAAGCTTGCTGATGCTTCACAATACATATCTCGCGGGATTGCTCCGAAGTATGATGATGAAGCAAATGGCTTGGTAATCAATCAAAAGTGTATTCGCGATAATAGAGCGACGCTCCAGCTTGCCAGAAAACAGTCGAAACGGGTGCCAGACAAAAAGCTGGTGCAAGCATTAGACGTATTGGTGAACTCTACAGGTAAAGGTACGCTAGGTCGTATCGCTCAGTTCCATGGCGAACGAGACAATCTGACAGTCGATAGCCACGTTTCTATTGTCCGTCCATCAGAAAGTGTTGATCCGTTCTGGTTTGGAGCTGCCGTGATTGAAAAGGAAACGCTGATTGAGACGCTCGGCAAAGGCTCGACCAGCCAAACAGAGTTGAGTAAAGAGGACCTTGGACGAGTTGGTTTAGTTGTTCCTGATCGGGGCATACAGTGCGAGTTCAGCCTTAAGGTTGCTCCAACTCGCAAACAAGTAGAACAGCTCTTGCTTCAAAACGATAAGCTTGCCAAAGCCCGAGATCTTCTCCTTCCGCGTTTAATGGATGGACGTATTCCCGTTTAGGTGTAATATCCAGCCATGAATCAATTCACCGAAGACCAACTGGTCCAGAAGACAATGTCTGATTATCTGGTCACCAAGCATGGCTGGCGATCCGTCATGGCTTGGAACCAGGAAACCTTTGGGCCAGAGGGTACCCTTGGACGCAAATCTGACAAGGAAGCGATCCTAACCCGCTATCTGTCAGAAGCGCTGGTTACTCTGAACCCCGGTCTGCCGGACGAGGCCTATAAAATGGCCTTGCAGAAGATCACCGAGATCTTTGGTTCTCAGTCGCTCATCAGGATCAATCAGGAGAAATACGCCCTGATCCGGGACGGGGTTCAGGTGAAGTTCCGACAGGATGGCGAGCAGAAGGTGGAGCATCTGCGCGTGTTTGATTTTGACACGCCGGAGAATAACGACTTTCTCTGTGTCCGTGAGCTGTGGATCGGAGGCTATGCCCATCGGCGACGCGCAGACATCGTGGGCTTCGTCAACGGGTTGCCGTTGTTGTTCTGTGAACTGAAGCGCCCCGACAAGGATCTGCGCCGCGCCTATGCCGAAAATCTAACCGACTACAAGGATACCGTTCCGCATCTCTTCCATTTCAACGCCTTTGTCATCCTCGCCAATGGCGAAGAGGGCAGGCTGGGCTCGATCAGCGCCGACTATGAGCATTATGCTGAATGGCTCAAACTCGATGAAAACGACAGGCGGGACGCTCGGCTGCCGATGGAAGCTTTGTTGAAGATCGTCTGCGACAAACGGCGATTCATGGACCTGTTCGAGAACTTCATCCTGTTTGCCGACACAGCGAATGGACCGGCAAAGATCATCGCCAAGAACCACCAATATCTGGGTGTGAACCGCGCAGTTGAGGCGGTGAAGACCCGTGAGGATCTGGAGCGCAAGCTCGGTGTCTTCTGGCATACGCAAGGGTCGGGCAAGTCCTTCTCAATGGCCATGTTCGCACAGAAGGTGCATCGCAAGCTGGGTGGTGACTTCACGTTCCTGATTCTGACCGACCGTACCGATCTGGACAACCAGATCTACAAGACCTTCGCCTCTGTTGGGCTGGCCAACAATGACAAAGATGCCTGTCGGGCTTCGTCGGCCAAGAATTTGCGTGAACTACTGGGGCAGCAGAAGAAGGTCATCTTCACGATGATCCAGAAGTTCACTGATGAAGAGGCAAAGAATGGCGTCTATTCGACCAGCGACAAGTTGATCGTTGTTACGGACGAGGCGCATCGTACCCAATATGGCATGTTGGCCCTGAACATGCGCAAAGGGCTGCCAAACGCCAGCTTTATCGGCTTCACAGGAACGCCTCTGTTTGCCAATGACGAGATCACCAAGCAAGTCTTTGGCGGATACCTGTCCACCTACAATTTTCAGGATGCCATCGTGGACGGTGCGACCCTGCCGCTCTTCTATGATGCGCGGGGTGATAAGCTGAAGATCGCTGGGGCTGACCTCAATGAACAGCTCGCCGAAGCGATTGCGGATGCCGAGATTGAAGACGCGGATGTTGCCGCCAAGCTTTCCGATGCTCTGAAACGCGAATATCATGTTGTGACCGCCGAACCACGCTTGCGGCATATCGCAAGGGATTTCGCCTGGCACTTCTCAACCAACTGGGAAAGTGGCAAGGCGATGTTCGTCGCCATCGACAAGATCACCGCAGTCCGGATGTACAATTACATCCAAGAAGAATGGAAAGCCCGCATTGATGCTCTTGAAGCTGAGCTCAAATCTGTCACGGATGACCAGGAGCGGATCCAGCGAGAATCCCAGATCGCATGGATGCGCGAAACAGAAATGGCTGTGGTGGTCAGCGACGAACAGAACGAGATCAAGAAGTTCAAGGACTGGGGGCTCGACATCATCCCGCACCGCAAGCGGATGAACGATGGCTTCACGGTCAAGGAACTGGTCGGTGGCCGCGAGGACGAAAGGCGGCTGGACGTGGAAACTGCTTTCAAGCGAGAGCAGCATCCTTTCCGAGTCGTGATCGTCTGTGCCATGTGGCTGACGGGCTTTGACGTCCCTTCGCTCTCCACCCTCTATCTTGACAAACCACTGCGAGCCCACACGCTGATGCAGGCCATTGCCCGTGCGAACCGCGTGAAAGAAGGCAAGAACAATGGCCTGATCGTGGACTATTGCGGCATTCTCAAAAACTTGAGGAAAGCTCTTGCGACCTTTGCCGGACACACTGGCGGGGGTGTCATGGGCGGAGAGGGTGGACAACCAGCTCCTGAAGTCGATCCAGTCAATCCCGAAGAAAAGCTTCGAAACGAGCTCATCGAAGCCATCGCCTTGGTTGATGAACGCCTGCGGAATGAAGGGTTTGATATGGAGCGCCTGAAGAAGGCTGAGGGGTTCAACAAGCTGAAGGCTCTGAAGGATGCCAAGGAGACGATCAACAAGAATGACGAGACTCGTAAAGGGTTCGAGATTGCTGCGCGAGCCGTCTTCCGCAAATACAAGGCCTGCCTGACTTTTGCCTGGGCGGAGGATTTCAAGGGCTCATATCAGGCGATCAACTACATCTATAGCTCTTTGCAGGACGACAAAGCAGAAGCGGATACGACCTCGATCATCAAAAAGCTCAACGAAATAGTCGCAGACGCTATTCAGATCACACCGGATACCCAGGGGGACCGGATCTTTGATATCTCAAAGGTGAATTTCGATCTTCTGCGCAAGGAATTTGCAAAGAGCGAGAGGAAGGCCTGCGATACACAGGATCTGCGTGAGGTGATAAGCAATCGGTTGGCGAAAATGCTGGCGGCTAACCCCACACTCACCGATTTTGAAGAGCGCTTCGACAAGATCATCAAGGACTACAACAAGGAAAAGGACAAGAACACTATCGAGGCCACCTTTGAGGCCCTTATGAATCTTGCTGCGGAAATGGAAGCCGAGGCTCAGTCTCATGTGGCGCTCGGCCTCACTGCTGAACAGAAACCGATCTTTGACCTTCTGTTTCGAGAGGACCTTTCCAAGGACGAGATCAAGCAGATTAAGTCAGCTTCGGTTGCTGTGCTTGAGGCGATCAAGAGCAAGATGGAACAAGTCCACGATGTTTTTCAGAAACAAGCAACGCGCGATGGTCTGCGACAGGAAATTTATGATCTTCTTTATGATGAGCGAACCGGCTTACCTGCTTCGAAGTATGATGATGACGAGCTCGACGCCCGAACTGATCAACTATTCGCCTTCTTTGAGAATAGCCATCACCAGGGATATGCCCCTGCCGCGATGGTCTGAGATTGAACATTGCCTCAGCGTGGGTTGAAGTTTCGTGGCTGGGAGACTGTTTTAGAGAAGCGACTCTTTTTTATTGAGTTTTATCCTGTCAAACGTGGTACGAAAACGTGGTACGAGGCGATTATTGCGAATGATCTAATATAATATATATTTCAATAATTTAAGATGGTATCTAGGGGTGGGGTATCCATCGCGCCGGGGTCACCATTTCTTGATTTCCACTTGTTTTGCTGGCTGGTTTGCCTTGTGCCATAAATGGTCGGGTGGGGTCTGTTTCGTGCGAATCAGATTGGCGTTTGGCTGAAATCCGGTGTGTCAGCGCAGATCAATTGCGTTGGATGTGTCTGGAAATTTCCAGTCTGGAGGCCGGCCATGCCAAGTGCCCGTGGCCAGCGATTGCTGAACCTTCTCTCAGAACCTTCTCTCAATGGCATGGCTAGTTGGAAGCCGAAATGTGTCAGCTGGTGGGTCTGGTTGGTTTTCACTCCTTCAGTCTCCTCTTGATGGCTAATAACGAAGAAGGAGGCGTTAGGGAATTTTCCCTAAAGGCCTTTGTTGTAAAGTCTTTTCATTTGCTGAAATGGCCTGAACACCTCTGCTAGGTGCAGGGGCTTATGTCTGTGGTCATTTCAATCACAAAGAATGAGTCGGCTCCCCTGGGGCCTGAATCTCCTCCCCGCAAACTGTATAAGATGCGTTCATTGTGCCGGTCCTTGCCCTTGTCAGGTGAAGCGCTTCATCTGGACGGAGGGCAAATCTCCCAGTCCGTCGTTTTTGGTAAGTTAATGTTAAGTTACTTATCACTACTCTATCAGGAGTTGCACCTGATGGGGTTCCACATGACTGTTTCCTTGAAGAACAAGAATATGCCGATTTCGGTTCGAATTGCACTTTTGGCCTTCGTTCCCTTGTTCGCACTTGTTGCGCTTGCCGGGTTTGAACTGGTGACCAAGCGACAACAACTGGTGGAGGCGGAGGCCGTTGTCCAAGTTGCCCGGATTGCGCCGTCTATTTCCGGGCTTGTGCATGAGTTGCAAAAGGAACGCGGAACCTCGGCTGGCTATATCGGATCCAAGGGTGAGAAATTCGCTGACACGATCGGCGCACGGCGCAAAGATACGGATCGGGCGTTGCGGGCCTTTTATGATGTGATTCCGGCGGCAACCGGCAAGTTGGCTTTTGATGGCTTCAAGACACCTTATGAGGCTGCCCGGGCCGAGTTGGAGAAGCTCGCTGCGGTGCGTGGAGACGTCGATGGGTTTCGCCGAACGGTGCCTCAAATGGCTGGCTATTATACGCCGCTGATCGCCAAACTGCTCGCTTCGGTCGAAAGCATTGCCCTTGTGACGAACGAGGGTGAGACCGTTCGATCCCTTGTGGCCTATATGGCGTTCCTGCAGGCAAAGGAGCGCGCAGGCATTGAACGCGCCATGGGGGCCGCCGGTTTCGGGTCCGGTGCCTTTGCCGAAGGTGTCTATCGCAACTTTGTAGGTCTGGGTGCGATGCAGACTTCGTTCCACTCCATTTTCAATCGCTTTGCATCTGAAGAAGAGCAGGCGGCATTGACTGGTGTCCTGGCCAGTGCCGAGCAGCAAGAGGTGGATCGCTTGCGGGCGCTCGCAAACAAGGGGCCGTTTGGAGGGGACATCTCCTCTGTGAGCGGACCTGACTGGTTTGCCGCCAGCACCAAGCGTATTGATTTGCTGAAGGGGGTCGAGGACAAGGTTGCTGCTGATGTTGTCTCCCAGGCAGAGCGTGTCGCGTCAGAGGTCAATAAGGAATTCTAAGGGGTGCTGGGGCTTCTGGCCGTCATGTGCGCCTTCATGGTGGTCTTGTCGTTCAAAATCGCCCGGTCGATCACCGTGCCACTTATGATAATGGTGAAAGATATGGAGTGTCTGGCGCAAGATGATACCAATATTGAAATCATTGGCGCCGACAGAGGTGACGAGATTGGCAATATGGCGCGGGCGATTCAGGTCTTCCGCGAGAATGCGGTTGAGCGTCAGCGCCTGGAAAAAGAGGCAATGCAAGAGCGGGAGCGTGAGGTGCGCCGCCAGAACCATCTCGACAAGCTGGTCGGGAGCTTCCGTCATATGATTGACAATACCCTACAGGCTGTTGAAGGCCAGACTGTTGCCATGAAGGATACGGCTGGCACTCTGACAAAGGTTGCCAATTCGGCGACGTCAGACGCCAATGCGGCCGGGCAGGCATCTGCCGGTGCTTCGGGCAATGTGCAAACGGTGGCTTCCGCAACAGATCAGATGGTGATTTCGGTCAGGGAAATTTCCGAACAGGCGGTTCATGCAAACAAAATGGTGGGGGCGGCGACTGAGCTTGCTCGCAGCACCAACAAGGATGTCGCCTCATTGGCAGAAGCAGCTGAGCGGATCGGCACAGTTGTGGGAATCATTCGTGACATCGCGGATCAGACCAATCTGCTGGCATTGAATGCGACGATCGAGGCGGCAAGGGCCGGGGAAATGGGCAAGGGATTTGCCGTGGTGGCGTCCGAGGTGAAGGAGCTTGCGAGCCAGACCTCCAAGGCAACGGAAGAGATTTCGGGTCAGATTACTTCGGTCCAGACTCTGACAGAGAATGCCGTCAATGCGATTGGCCGTATTACCTCCACCGTTGATGATATTAGCGGTGTGACGGCCACAATAGCGTCGGCCGTGGAAGAACAAGAAGCCTCGACGCAGGAAATTGCCGGTTCGATTCAGAAAGTTTCTGCCGACACCCAGAATGCGATGAACAGCGCTCAAGGGGTCGCGGCCGTGATTGGAGAGACGGCCACAGAAGCGCAAAGTGTGGAAGCGGCGTCAGACAAGCTGAGTGTGGCAGCGCGTCAGCTGGCGCAAGATGTTGAAGGCTTCCTCAACGATGTCCGACAAGATGTGCGTGAAAGACGCAATAGCCTGCGGGTGAAAATGAGAGAAGTTGTTGCGCTGCTTCATAACGGCAATCGGGTCAATGCCGTGATTGTTGATGCAAGTGAACAGGGATGCAAGCTGACCAACGCTCAGGCGTTTAAACCAAACGAGACTATACAGCTTGAACTGGCGACGGGGAAAGTGGTCGCGGCGCGCGTTGCCTGGCAGGACGGTGAATTTGCCGGCTTGGAATTTGCTGAACGTATAGAAGACTTGGTGCTGCTGAAGGCTGCCTAAGGAATCTGGCTTCACAAACACCCAATAAGTCGCCCCGTGAGAGCAATCTTGCGGGGTTCTTTGATGCAGAAGTCAGGTGCTGACGATCTAATTTCGAGACCAATTGACAGGAATGAAAAGCGAAGTGAAGTTATCCTTGCGCTTTGTTGCTGGCTGCGAGGTATGGGGATATTTAGTTCTTCTCTAAGTCATTGAAATTATTTAATTTTTGATTTATCCCGATTTGTTGTCATAAAAATGTATTTTAGTGTTTGACTCTGGTTAGGGGTGGGTCTATAACCCGGTTCATCGACAGCGGCGGCGCTGCTGGCGGCGGGGCGGTTTGCTCCAAAATTCAGAGTTTGCGGGTTGAGGCTTAGGTCTTGATGTTTTGCATAACTTTTTGAAAAAGCAGATG
>NZ_QODK01000013.1 GCF_003324485.1 Cohaesibacter intestini
CATCTGCTTTTTCAAAAAGTTATGCAAAACATCAAGACCTAAGCCTCAACCCGCAAACTCTGAATTTTGGAGCAAACCGCCCCGCCGCCAGCAGCGCCGCCGCTGTCGATGAACCGGGTTATAGACCCACCCCTAACCAGAGTCAAACACTAAAATACATTTTTATGACAACAAATCGGGATAAATCAAAAACCCCTTCCGAAACCGCAGAAATCTGCCAGTTACAATATGCACAATTGTTCAAAAACATGCTTCCTGCCTGCATGGTTCGACAATCCAGGGGCGTTTAAGCGCAAAGCAGGATGCAGACCGGCCAGAAAAGCCCTTCAATTTGTGTCAAAGCGACGACATTGACCGGTCATCAAGGCGATATCTGCTCCATCGATGCTCGATTGCCCGTGCGGACTTATGCTCTCATCACCCAAGCAGGAAAAGTGTCAGGGCGGTCGGGTCTGGATGAATGACCCTGCGGCGGCTGACCGCCCTGACCACGGTCATCTCAACGACCAACAACAAAGTCGCGACTGACCGTGCCCCACAGACAACGGGGAAAGAAGGGATAGTGATCGGTAGCAAAATAGACGAAGGCGCCGTTCAAATAGCCACCATTGCATTGATCAAGAGACCCGCTACCCGCCACATAGGTCCAATCCTGATTGTAGGTGCCATCATAGCGGCCGCCGGGAGCGGAGGGACGCTCACCTTGCTTGAGGCGATAGGAGGATGTGGCCTTGTTTGCCAAATAGTGAATCTCGAACCCGTCCGCCGCATAGCCGATCAAACTGCCTTGCCCTTGCCGCACCAGCGCTTTCGAGATGCCGTGATAGTGATAAAGGCCACGCTCATCCACATGTGCATTGTTGCGATCCATGCCGAGCTGCTGCCGCGCGCCCATCCCTTCAAGATTCCAACCCGAAGCCGGATTGCGCGAGAAGCCTCGCCGTGAGCGGGCGTCATACCAATCGGCAGTACCGGGTCTAATCTGCACCCCATTGAGCGCAACACCGATTGAACCACGCACCCGCCGGGCCTCTTGACCCTTGAGAGGACCGCTCGGTACGCAAAGACGCACCGCCTGCGCATGCACACGATGGGGATTGCCTCGGCGTGGGAAGGTGCCCATCGCATGATCGGGCAGGCCATTTGAAAAGATGCAGCGTTGATTGCCCTGCTCAAGAATTTTCACCGCATTCTGATGTGCCTCAACAGGCAGAGCCGCCATCACAACGAGAAGACAGCTCATCGTAACCCCGCCAACGTCCATTGAGCGCGTCCGATAAGCATTCCGATTGATCACTCCGATTGGCATTGTTTCTCTCCTCATCATCCGGCCAGCCCCTTGATTACGGAACAGACTAAAGGCGAAAAAAGCAGCAAATCAGGAGCAAGTGTGAAGAATCAAAGGAGAGGTTCGGGTCATTATGTGGCGGCTCTATATGCGTTCCTCAGGTGTCTGGCTCTTCATAAGCATAGCCAACCCCATAGACGGATCGGATCACGTCAACACCGGAGGCCTGCTTGCGCAGTTTGGTTCTGATATTCTTGATGTGGGTGTCGATCACCCGGTCAAACACATCCGCGTCGTCCGAAAAAGCCAGCTCGACCAACTGTGCACGGGAAAAGACTCGTCCGGGCCGCTTGTAAAGAATAGCCAGCAACTGGAACTCTCGCCGGGTCAGTGCCAGGTCCTGCCCATTATAGGTCACCGACCAGCGTTCTTCATCCAACCACAAACCATCTTGCCCGGCAGCGTTCGCGGCATCTCGACTGGCCTCGGCATCGGCCAAAACGCCTGATGCCGCCGCCTGCACTTTGGCCTGCCGCCGCAAAATGGCCTTCACCCGAGCGACCAGTTCGCGCGGCGAGAAAGGCTTGCAGACATAATCATCAGCCCCCAGCTCCAGCCCCAGCAGGCGATCGAGCTCTTCCACCCGCGCCGTCTCCAGAATGATCGGCACATCGCTTTTGGCCCGCACTTCCCGGCAAATGCTCAAGCCATCCATGCCCGGCAGCATCACATCAAGAATCACCAAATCCGGCTTGCGCTTAAGGATCGTCTCGACCGCTCGATGTCCCTCATGAAGGATCTCCGAGGTCATCCCTGCCTGAGTCAGATAGTCCTGAATGATCGCCGCCAGTGACGGTTCATCCTCGATGATCATGATGTGCCATCCGGCCTGAGCATCACGCATCCCCAACCTCCTCCTGAATCACATCGCCATCCAGTGGCAAGGTGACCCGCACCAGAAGCCCACCCAACTCAGAACGCGTCGCCTCGATCTGCCCGTCATGGGCCTCGACAATGGCGCGGCATATGGCAAGCCCCAAGCCGGTCCCACCCGATTGTCGCGCCCGTGATGGATCGGCCCGGTAAAAGCGTTCAAACAACCGCCCGATATGCTGGCCGTCCGGACAAGGGGCGCTATCCTCGATGGTCACGATCAGCGCTTCCTTCTGCTCATCCAACCGCGCCGTCACCTCCACAACGCCCGGCGCATCGGTATAGCGGCGGGCATTTTCCAGCAGATTGTCCATCATTTGTCTCAGTCGCCCCCGATCACATACCAGAAGCAACCGCTGAGATGCATCGAGTTTCAGTGTCAGAGCCAGCCCCTTCTCCTCGAAGCGCCCGGCAGAGTGGTCCACCACCTCGCGAAGCAGAACCGAAACATCCTCAGGCTGAAAGTGACAGGCAAGGCGCCCTTCGCGCAAGTGAGAGAGGGCATTGAGATCCCCGACAAGGCGATTGAGCCGTTCCACGGTTGCATGCATCTCGGCCAGCAAGGCGGCATCGGTCTCATAGACCCCATCCTGAAGCCCTTCGATTCGTCCCTTCAGAATGGCCAAAGGTGTCTTGAGTTCATGGGAGGCGTCCGACATCCATTGCCGCTCGGCTTTTTCTGCCGCCTCAAGGCTTTCGGCCAGCAGATTGAAATCCGCCGTCAACTGACCGATTTCATCTTTGCCGGTGCCAGTCAGCCGGGTTTTGTAGTCGCCATCACTCAAGGCTTGCGCCCCACGCACCAGAGAACGGATCGGCGTGACAAGCCCACGCGCCAGCAAATAGGCGGCCAGAGCTGACAAGCCGACAGCCAGCAGGCAAACCCAGAACAGAGCTCGAAATTGCTGATAGAGAAACTGTTCATCGCGCGCGGAACGCCCATCCGACGGGCTCGCCAGGGCAAGCTGTGCGATGACCGGGCCACTGGCCGCGTCATCACCCGCATGAACCGTCCGCGACAGATACGACCCCTGAGCCAACCGCGCCCCGGCCCAATAATTGCCTGCCGAGGTCAACAAGGCCAACCGCTGACCAAGCATCAAGGGATCGACGCCCGGGCGTTGCGGTGGCCCAGGCCTTTGTAGTGGTCTTTGTGGTGGTCTTTTTGGAGGCCTGGGATCGGATTTGCCATTGGTGGCTGACTCAAAGGCAGGAGGCGACGGCCTGTTGTCTTCGGGCTGCCGCGGACCAAGGGAGCCTCGCACTAGATCATGCCAGCGCCGTGGATCTTCCTTCAGACGCAGCCAAAGCACCTCATCCCGATGCGCCTTCGCAATCGACTTTGCCAGATCGTCAAAGGTCTGTAGTTCAACCCGCAACAGGTAACTGGAAAATCCCGACCGCATCTGGTAGCCGATCAGCCCCATCATCACCAATATCACGAAAATACTGGTGCACAGGAAAGCGACAAACAGCTTGGTTGCGAGGGAATGGCGTTTCAAAATCATGGCGCGACCTTGCCGCAAGAATGTGGAGCGAAAATGGATACCGAGGCCTCGACCATTCTTTCACCCACCACATCAGGCCTGATACAAAGGTCAAGTCAATTCTTGTCCTCAATCAACCCCTTGAGCGTGTCTGCTACGGCTGCCTTGAGCTTGTCTTTTTCCGCCTCGTCAAAATCACTGCCACCAACTTTCAGCGCCTGATAGGCGACAAACAGATTGCCAACCCGCTCAACCAGATCAAGGACATCGATGCCGTGGCTGGCAACATAATTGGTGATATGGCCTGCAAATTCCCAGACGAACAACATGTCGGCAGGCAGGGTGCCGTCGGCGCGTGCTGCGCCATAATCCATATTTTCAGCCGGGCTGCCGAAATAGGCTTCGAAGCTCTCCGCTTCATCAATCGCCACGGCCATGTTCCGCGTCAGCCGTACCCGCAATTCTTCTGCATTGACATTCATAGATATCTTGCCCGCCCCAACTCTTGCTCAATGATCGTCAGTTGCTCCCGCGCCCAGAAGGCACCAAACCGCAACAACAGGTAGAAGATTGCCGATAACGCACCGACTGACAAGGTCAAAGTCCAGCTTTGCGCATGCAATTGCACGATCCAGCTGCCTGCCCATGCCTGCCAGTCGTAGCTTCCCTGATTGGAGAAGCTGGAAATTGCCGCCAGCAACGCCGCCCCGATCACACAGACAGTCGCAAACAGCGAAGCACCAAACAAAGCAATAATGGCATAGGACAGATCCAGACGGGCAAACAAACCACGATATTGCCAATAGGCAAGACAGGACAGGACCAAAGCCTGTGCCGCCATGATGGCATTGACCATCAGACCATTGCCAAGAAACGACAGGGTCAGAAAATAGTGCGCAATGCCACAGACCAGACTGGCAACGAAGCACAGCATGAACCCGTCGATCGCCAGCCCCGGCAGCATCAAGGCCCGGATGACAAGCCGTGACATCACGCGCCCTTTGCGGCGATGCTGTGCCACCCGCCGCGCAATCAGTCGCCGCACCCCATGCACCAGCATGATCACAAGGAAACCTAGGGTCAGCACAAGCAATGGCAAGCCAAGCAAACGGCCAAACAGATCAGAAAACAAACCGGGATGCAGCATCTTCAGAACACCGAGCAACCCCGGACCGGAAAAGAACAACGCCAGAATCGAGATGAAAGACACCAGCCATGGCAGCATTGGCCGCAAGGCCGGATTGCGGGACCGTTTTGGCAAAGAGACATACAAGATGCCAAAAGCCAACAACATCACTGCGTCAAACAACAACACATAGAGCGTCATAGAAGGGGGCACCACCAGCAGATACAAGGTCCGAATGCTGACGGCAAAGCCCCAGAAAAACACCAGCATGTTGCGGGCATGGAGACTATAGCCTTCCTTATGCAGCGCCCTCTCATATGGAGAAATGTCGGCATTGAAGGCACTGAGCAGATCGGGTCTCTCGACAGCGCCTCCTCCATAGGGATCAAGATCGGGATAAAGACCAAAGGCAGCGTGATCTGCAAAAAACTCCCGCGCCTTCAAATAGGAAATCAGCATCCCGTGAAAGCAACCGATCACGCATAAAACAATGACGACTGTGAAAAAGGCTGCCAACACCAATGTGCCATAGCCAGCCCCCGGCGCATGAGCCAGAAAAACCGACATCGACCCGACAAGCGGAAAGGCAAAAATCAGAAAGGCCACCACATAGCCACTGACAGCCACCTGAAAGACCGAATTGGCCAGATTGTCTTTGGCCACCGCATGGGCATGTTCATGGGCCATGAAGAAGCCGAGCACACGCTGCTGATGGTCAGACGGCTTGCCCTTGATGATCCGCGAGACCTGACCCTTTGGCGCATAAAAAACCCCGCGCAGCGAAAAGAAGTCATTGCTGGCCATGCCCTTTTCAGCCAGCGGTATCGCGATATCACGAAAGGATCCGAACATGCCAAGCAACCGCCCGGCCACTTCGCTCGCAGCCGGGACCGTCAGAATGGATTGACCTTGCGGTCGCCTGTAGCGCCGGTAATGACCCAGCATTAGCATCATTGCCAGCAACAGCAACATGACCCAGGCCAGCGGATCGGACGACAGGGTACCGCGCAACGCAGTCAAGCGCTCCGCTGCCGTGCCTAACCAGGTCGGCACGCTGGCCGGTTGCTCGGTGAAAACCAGATAGAGTTCCGGTCCGATCCGCCCAATCGCCCGAAAGGCATCAAAACCATGCAAGAAGGTGAGCAGCAGGAACAAGGAGGCAATGCTTCCAAGCAAAGAAAAACCGATCAAACTCCCCAAACTGCCTGACGACAAAATGGTGCGCCTGACCCGATCCGCCGGCTTCAGACCGCCCCGATCAAGGGATTGCTCCATCACACAGCCCTCACCTGTTATTACACTTCAATTGCAATATTTAAGAGAATTCAAAGAGACGACACAACCCGTCACCCGACTTTGGTGCACATCTTCTGGCAAGACAGACAGGTGGCAGATGAAAATGCGGGCGAACCGCCTGAAGCAAAGGCAGGCACTTCGGCAAAGTATGCACACAAATTGATCAAATCAGCACAGATGCACAAAAAACATTCAATTACCACGTTTAACCTGACTCATTTGGAAACACAGAACGCCCCCGAAACAGCCCGAATTCTGCCTCCAAAGGCGGCAAGAGCACATTTTGTTGCCGCGCCGCCCATCTGGCACAGCCCTTGCAAATCTTAACAAACCCTATGCAAGAAGAAGGTTGTTCCAAGTGCGCTGCCAAATCTCGATCCTCCCACACGCCCGAGCGCCTCAAAGGCGCCTCCTTATGGAGGCGTGAGAGATGAATGCAGCCCTTTTCCCCCTCAGCGCCGAGCAGTCTCCCCCCTTTTCCGCCTCCTCCTCCCGGGCAGAAAGAGCGGCTGGAGAAGGCAGAATAAGCCTCAAGCTCGGCGCTGAGGGCGCGACAAAGCTCGACCGTCTCTACCAACAAGGTTGCGCCAAGATCCGTTTACCCAAGGTCTATGGATCGAACGCGCTCGAAGCCGTGTTGATCAATAGCTCCGGCGGACTGACCGGCGGTGACCGCCTCAGTTGGGACATCAAGGCCGCGTCCGGCACCCATGGGGTCGCTACGACACAGGCCTGCGAAAAAATCTACAAATCCGATGAAGGCCCGGCAGAACTCAGCACTGCGATCACAGTGGCTGATGGCGCCCGTTTCGACTGGCTGCCGCAGGAAAGCATCTTGTTTGACCGCGCCCGGTTAAGCCGCCGAATGACCGTGAATCTGACCGGCTCGGCCCGGTTTCTCGCCTTGGAAGCTGTATTGCTGGGCCGTTTGGCGATGGGCGAAAAAGTCCATGATATCGGCTTTTCCGACCGCTGGATAATCCGCCGCAACAATCGTCTCATCCATGCCGACGCCCTTTCCTTTCAGGGCGATGTCATCGCCTTTGGCAAATCGCCGTCCACCCTGTCCGGCCATCAGGCCTTTGCCAGCCTTTGCTATTGCGGCCCGGAAGACAGCGACCAGCTCGAATGCAAGCTCGCCGAGGCGCGCGCCTTGGCTGCGGCTTTCACCGACTGTCATATCGGCCTGTCCGCCATGCCGGGAAAAATCATTTTGCGCATGACCGCGCCGGACGGACTTCAGCTCCGCGCCGCGCTCATCCCGCTCATCACCCTGTTTCGGTCCGGAGCCCCCTTGCCGCGCGTCTGGACCACTTGAGAAAAAAAGAGAAGAGGAAGCGTCATGAATTTGACCCCGAGGGAGAAAGACAAACTGCTCATCGCCATGGCGGCGATGGTTGCCCGTCGTCGGCTGGAACGCGGTGTCCGTCTCAACCATCCTGAAGCCATTGCGCTCATCAGCGACTTCATCGTCGAAGGCGCCCGCGATGGCCGCACCGTCGCCGATTTGATGGAAGCAGGTGCCCACATCATCAGCCGGGATCAGGTGATGGAAGGAATCCCGGAAATGATCCATGACATTCAGGTCGAAGCGACCTTCCCTGACGGGGTCAAGCTCGTCACCGTCCACGAACCGATCCGCTAGGAGGCGACCATGATTCCAGGCGAAATCATCACCGCAGCCGGTGACATCGAACTCAATTCCGGTCTTGCCGTGACCCAATTGTCCGTCTCCAACACTGGCGACCGCCCAGTGCAGGTCGGCTCGCACTATCATTTTTATGAGACCAACCCGGCCCTGTCCTTTGATCGCGAAGTCGCCCGTGGCATGCGCCTCGACATTGCGTCCGGCACCGCCGTACGCTTCGAGCCGGGCCAGACCCGGATGGTCAATCTCATTCCCCTTTCCGGCAAACGCGAAGTCTATGGCTTCCGTGGCGACATCGGAGGCGCACTCTAATGGCAATTTCTCTTTCCCGCGCAGCCTATGCCGATATGTTCGGCCCAACCACCGGCGACAAGGTGCGCCTGGCGGACACCGAACTATTCATTGAGGTTGAAAAGGACTTCACCCGTTACGGTGAAGAGGTCAAATTCGGCGGCGGCAAAGTCATCCGTGACGGCATGGGCCAGTCGCAGGTGGCCCGTGCCGACGGGGCGGTTGATACCGTCATCACCAATGCGCTGGTGGTTGATCATACTGGCATCTACAAGGCTGATGTCGGCCTGAAAAACGGCGCGATCGAAGCCATCGGCAAGGCAGGCAACCCCGACACTCAGGATGGCGTCGACATCATCATCGGCCCCGGCACCGAAGCCATAGCAGGCGAAGGCAAGATCCTGACCGCCGGTGGCATGGACGCCCATATTCACTTCATTTGCCCCCAGCAGATTGAGGAGGCATTGATGTCCGGCATCACTACGATGCTGGGAGGGGGTACAGGTCCAGCCCATGGCACTCTGGCGACGACCTGTACCCCTGGTCCTTGGCATATTGCGCGGATGATTGAAGCCGCCGATGCCTTCCCGATGAATCTCGCTTTTGCAGGCAAGGGCAATGCATCCCACCCCAAAGCCTTGGAAGAAATGCTGCTGGGTGGGGCAGCGGCCCTCAAACTGCATGAAGACTGGGGCACGACCCCCGCCGCCATCGACACGTGCCTGACGGTTGCCGACGCCTATGACGTGCAGGTGATGATCCATACCGATACCCTGAACGAATCGGGCTTTGTCGAAAGTACGGTCGATGCCTTCAAGGGCCGCACCATCCATGCCTTCCATACGGAGGGCGCCGGAGGCGGTCACGCGCCGGACATCATCAAGATCTGTGGCATGGACAATGTGATCCCGTCCTCCACCAACCCGACCCGGCCCTACACCGCCAACACGGTGGCCGAGCATCTCGACATGCTGATGGTCTGCCATCACCTTGACGCCAACATCCCTGAGGATGTCGCCTTCGCCGAAAGCCGCATCCGCAAGGAAACCATTGCCGCCGAAGACATTCTCCATGATATGGGGGCCTTTTCGATCATTTCTTCCGACAGTCAGGCCATGGGCCGTGTCGGCGAAGTGATCATCCGAACGTGGCAGACCGCTGACAAAATGAAAAAGCAGCGCGGACCGCTCAATCTGGAAAAAGGCGACAATGACAACGAGCGCGTCAAACGCTACATCGCCAAATACACCATCAACCCGGCCATCGCCCAAGGCATGTCCAAGCATATTGGCTCGATTGAGCTGGGCAAACGCGCCGATCTGGTGCTCTGGAACCCGGCTTTCTTTGGGGTGAAGCCGGACATGGTGCTGATTGGTGGCTCCATCGCCGCCGCCCCCATGGGTGACCCGAATGCCTCGATCCCGACGCCACAGCCGGTTCATTATCGGCCGATGTTCGGTGCCTATGGCAAGGCCCTGACCAACAGCTCCGTCACCTTTGTCAGCCAAGCCGCGATTGATGCAGGCCTGTCCGGCCAGCTCGGCACTGCAAAGGCGATGCTGGCGGTGGAAAATACCCGCTCGGGCATTTCCAAGGCCTCAATGAAGCTCAATGACGCAACCCCACATGTGGAGGTTGACCCGGAAACCTACGAAGTGCGGGCTGACGGTGAAGTCCTCACCTGTAAACCGGCTGACACAGTTTCTATGGCACAACGCTATTTCCTGTTCTAAAAACCTGTCACAGTCAGGCACATCAAGAACAACAAACAAAAGGAAAAGCATCATGCCAATTGTGGAAGCCAAAACCATTCTGCCCAAAGGCAGCTGGCAAGAGGCGCCTGCCGATACGATCACGCTGGATGAAGAAGATCGCTATCGCCGTCGCATCCTGCTGACCAGTGATGGCGGGTATGATTTTCTCCTCTCGCTTGCTTCCGCCGAACGGCTGGAACATGGCGATGGATTGCAACTGACCGACGGGCGCATCATCGAGGTTCGGGCCAAGCCGGAACCCCTCTATGAGGTGCGACCAACGGCCGCAACTGACTTGGTCACCCTTGCCTGGCATCTGGGCAACAGGCATCAACCAACCCAGATTTTCAGCGACCATCTGCGCATCCGTCAGGACGCAGTCATTGCCGACATGCTGGTTGGGCTTGGCGGAGAATTGAAGGCCGTTTTGGGCCATTTCTCCCCTGTTTCCGGCGCCTATAAACGGGACCATGGCCATCATCATCACCCGGAAAAAGAGGCAGCATCCGAGCATGCTCATTGAGGCCAAACACGACCAGAAACCTGCAAGGCTGCCACAGGGGGTCGCACTTCTGCGACTCCTCACGTGGCTGTCACCCGCCTTCCCGATCGGAGCATTCAGCTATAGTCATGGACTGGAAACAGCCATTGCAAAAGGCAACATTCACGATCGGGACAGCATGCAGGACTGGTTGCTCAACCTCATTGCAAGAGGCAGCTGTTGGAGTGATGCGGTGCTGTTGGCGCAGGCATGGCGCTGCGGCACTGATTCGCTGCAAGAGCTTCTATCTTTGAATGAATTTGCATTGGCGCTAGCGCCGTCGGCAGAGCGCTTCACTGAGACGAGCCAGCTGGGTGATGCCTTTTACAAGGCCAGCAAAGCTTGGCCAACAACACTGCATGACACCCTCAATCAACAGCGCGCTGGCCCCATCGCCCAACCCGTTATCGTCGGAGCCATTGCGCGGGCCCACACTATTCCGCTTGAGGTAATACTGCCCTCGGCCAGCCATGCCTTTCTGTCCAACCTGATTTCTGTAGCGATTCGTCTGGTGCCACTCGGTCAGACCGATGGTTTGGCCTTGCAAGCAGCCCTTGAAGATCCGATTCTTCACATGAGTGAACGCGCCGCCCAAGCCAGCCTCGAAGACATCGGCACGGCGTGCCTGCTCTCCGATATCGCCGCCATGCAACATGAAACACTGACCACGAGGATCTTTAGATCATGAGCAACAGCATCAGCCCTTCAGCCATTGAGCCGAAAAAAGATCCGATTCGCATTGGCATCGGTGGACCGGTTGGCGTTGGCAAAACCACCTTGACCGAAAAACTTTGCTTGGCTCTGAGAGATCAATATTCCATCGCCGTGGTCACCAACGACATCTACACCAAGGAAGACGCCATGGCCTTGGTGCGCAAGCAGGCTCTATCGGAAGATCGAATCATCGGGGTTGAGACCGGCGGCTGCCCCCACACGGCGATTCGCGAAGATGCCTCAATCAATCTCGCAGCTATCGACACTCTGCGTGACCGCCATCCCGATCTCGATATTATTTTTGTCGAATCAGGAGGAGATAATCTCGCGGCAACCTTTTCTCCCGATCTGGTCGACCTGACACTCTATGTTATTTCTGTCTGTCAGGGTGAGGACATTCCCCGCAAGGGTGGTGCTGCCATCACCCGCTCGGACCTGCTGATTGTCAACAAGATGGATCTCGCCCCCTATGTTGGAGCCAATCTCGACAGCATGCGCGAAGACACCCAAAAGGCACGCGGCACCAAACCCTTCCAGTTCACGGATCTTCAGCGGGGTGCTGGATTGGATGCCGTCGCAAACTTTATCTGCAAGAAATCGGGCCTCACGGGAATGGCAGCCGTCTCGCAGGATGTCGCCTAACAAAACGGCTTGCCACAGGGAAAACCTTAGTTTTGACCGATATCGTCGAGACGTTTTTGCAATGACAGCCGATCCAGCGCTTGCAGAGGCAGATTTGTGAAGATGCTGATTCGCTGTTCCAACATCCGCATTGCATCGGCAAAAGCCAAATGCTGCTCTGCGTCGGTGCCTTGCGCCGCTGCGGGATCGGGCACCCCCCAATGGGCACTCATGGGTTGACCTGGCCAGATTGGGCAAACTTCCTTGGCCGCATTGTCACAAACAGTGAAGACAAAATCCATTTCGGGCGCATCAGGACCAGAAAACTCTTCCCAACTTTTTGAGCGCAGGTCATCAACCTTGTAATTTTGATTCGTAAGCAATTCAATTGCATAGGGATGAACGGCCCCCATTGGCTGGCTACCCGCACTATAGGCGTTAAACTTTCCGTCAGCCAATCGCTGCAAGACCGCCTCTGCGATGATTGAACGTGCGGAATTTCCCGTGCACAAAAACAGCACATTGTAGACTCTACCGGTCATGGCGATGTCCCTTTCTCGTAGCAATCCCCGATGCGACAAGGTGACCCACTTTGCCTATGCGGACAACAAAGTCAGCCATATTTTCATAAGCCTTTGTCTTACCGCACCTATTCCGATCGAACTGTAACATACGTCCGGTCATTGTCGGACTATACCATACATCTGCTGAAATGCATATCCGATTGACCGGATATCCATTCGGGCGCATACTCTTTGACATGAAACAGACAAAATTCTTTCAATGCCTGAGCGATGAAACACGCTTGCGTGCACTCATCCTGTTCGAAGATGAACCCGATCTGTGTGTGTGAGTTGGCCCACGCACTCGACACCCCTCAACCCAAAATATCCCGCCACCTCGCAGCCATGCGTGACGCCGATATCGTCCGTTCGAGAAGACAGGCCCAATGGGTCTTTTATTCTATCAACCCGGACATGGCGCTTTGGCAAAAAGATATCGTCGTTGCGGCCATCAAAGGCAACAGATCAGAAGACATTGCAGAAGCGGACAGAAGACGGTTGACACAAATGAAAGATCGCCCAACTCGTTGCGATTGATCAATTGTTGAGTGGCCCAACAAACCGAAATCCAGTCGCTCGCCTGGACTGATAAAGCAAAAACATCAAGACCATCGCGGAAACCACGACCATGCTCGATATCTTTACAAAACTGGCGAACCTGATCACCTACGAATTGTTGGGGCTGACAAAAGACACGCGATTGGCAGAAGCGATTCACTTCTTCATCGAAGATATAACAAAAATCTTCGCGTTGCTGACCGTTGTAATCTTCATGATCGGCTTCTGTCGTTCAATGCTTACACCTGAACGCGTTCGCACGATTGTTTCCAACAAACCCCGGTTCATTTCCTATCCAATGGCTGTGGGTCTGGGGGCTGTGACCCCGTTCTGCTCCTGCTCTTCCGTGCCCCTTTTCATTGGATTTCTCGAAGCCGGTATCCCCCTTGGTGTGACGACGGCATTCCTGATCGCCTCCCCGATGATCAATGAGGTGGCAATCATAGTCCTGGCAACAACCATCGGATGGAAATTGGCCTTTCTCTATGTGGCAGCCGGCTTGTTTGTAGGAATCATTGGCGGTCTATTGATTGAATATCTCAAACTAGAAAAGTGGGTGGAGGAGTATGTTTGGAAGATCCGCATGGGAAAAGGTCCGCTTCAAAAAGCCAGTCAATCCATTTCTGCCCGCCTGACTTTCGCAAAGGAGCAAGTCAGGGAAATCGTGGGACGGATTTGGAAATATGTCATTGCAGGTGTCGCATTGGGAGCGTTATTGCACGGCTTTGTACCACAAGATTTCTTTGCCACTTATGCCACGAAATCCAATCCATTTGCCGTACCCATCGCAGTGTTGTCAGGCATCCCACTTTACTCAAATGCAACAGGTGTGATTCCTGTCGTTGAGGCTTTGATGGGTAAAGGCGTACCGATCGGCACCCTGCTTGCCTTGATGATGTCAGTCGCCGCCATTTCCCTGCCGGAAATGATCATTTTGAGAAAAGTGCTTAAGCCACAAATGATCGCAACCTTTACAGCAATCCTGTTCATCTCATTTGTCGGCGTCGGCTATCTTTTCAACGCCCTCATCTAAATGTGGCCCCACCATATCAATGGCAACAGCCCGACTGTTGCGCAAAAGAAAAGGAGCTCTCAATGAAAGTTATAAAAGTCCTTGGTTCCGGATGCAAAAAATGCAACCAGACAGCGGAAATGATCGAACAAAAGGCACAAGACCTAGGCGTTGACATTACCATCGAGAAGGTAACCGACATGCAAGACATCTTGTCCTACGGCGTCATGTCCACCCCTGGTGTTGTAGTGGATGAGCACGTTGTCCATACAGGAGGCTTGCCTACTATGGCTAGCATAGGGGATTGGTTGGCTTGATTTTGCCACAAAAAAACCCCGGTGTCTGGTGAACACCGGGGTTTTTTTTATGATTTGCTTTTAACAGGCCTGGCGGCGACCTACTCTCCCGCGTCTTAAGACGAAGTACCATTGGCGCGGAGGCGTTTGACTTCCGA
>NZ_QODK01000014.1 GCF_003324485.1 Cohaesibacter intestini
GCTGCAAACGGTGCGAAACAACCGCTCAGATGATGCGTGATGCAGCAGAAAAGCTCGGCCTTGAAGCCACTATTGAAAAAGTCACCGATCCGAAAGAAATTGCCATGGCTGGTGTGATGTCGACACCCGGCATTTCGGTCGATGGTAAGCTGGTTCATTCTGGTGGTCTGCCCGATGAGAGCAAACTCGAAGGTTGGCTAAAAGGCTGAATGTTGCAAATCAATAAGGCAAGAGGTGATGTTGCATCGTGATAGCACCACTTGCTTCAGCTTTTGACCCTAACCATACATTGGCTTCCAATGGGGCGAATGACAGGTTGGGGCCGTCTCTTCAAGTCAGATTGAACGCTTTTGGCTCGGCTTTATTGCGCCGTGCGAGTCTGGTTCGATCCCAAAGTAACAAATGCTGCGCGGCGCGCGAATGGCAGCGATGCCAAGCCCCATCCGCATTAGCGTTACGCCTTCGACAGATGGCTGAGGAATGCCAAACCTTTGATTTGTCTAATCGGCAATCTCTGCTTTTATACCCTCAATGATGCGCGCGGCCTTCTCGGCATTGCTGGCGTCTGGATGGGGGGCCACAAATTGCCCACTATCATTGTCAAAATACAGCCCTGATGCGGTTGCGAAGTCGTCCGAAAGAGCCGCACGAGTCAAAATTTCGACGCCGATATTCAGATCGTTGCCGGATGTGCCGAATCCCTCGCGGACCATCTTGGTCGCCAGAAGTGAGCCGGGATTGATTGCGACCGAAACCGGCCCGTTGGGATGTTTCGCTGCAAAATCCTGACTCCACATCGTCAGAGCCAGCTTGCTTTGGGCATAGGCCTCCATATCTTGCAGCATTCGCTTGCCTTCCAAGGCGTCAACATCCACTGGCGCTTGAGCTGCGGAGGACAGATGCACCACGCGGCCGACCTTTGGTATGATCGGCAGCAAGAGGTTTGATAAAAGCGCCGGTGCAAAGGTGTTGACGACGAAGCGTACGTCCATGCCATTGCTTAAACGCGGCTGCGATGTCTTGAAGACACCAGCGTTGTTGATCACCACGTCAATCCGATCATAGGCATTGATCAGGTCACGCCCCATCTGCGCGACGTGCGATAGGTCCGACATATCGGCCTGAACGGTCGATAGGGTCGCACCAATCTCGGCTTTCAGCTTGTCCAGCTTCTCCGCGTTTCGACCATGCGCGATGATGTTGTGACCTTGTTTTGCCAAGGCCACGGCGGTTGCGCGGCCAAGGCCATCGGTTGCGCCGGTGATGAGGATTGTTTTTGTCATGATTCATTCCTTATTTGAAAATTGGCAGGACATGTGGCGATATCGGTTGTTTTGGCGGCCAGATAGCCTAGATCGGCGAAGGGGTCAAAAAGCTGCCCTGCATCGCCAAAACTTGAGACGTTAAAGGGCACATCGCGCAACCAGACGGCCTTGAAACCGAGCTTTCCGGCCTGCTGAACACGGCTCAGATGGTCGGCCATATCCGGCACAGGGCTGCTTGCGTATTGCGTGATCGGAACCACAAGCCCGACACTCAACCGACCGTTATGAAACGTCGTGTTGTAGCCGCGGTTGATTTGCTCGAATGGGGTATGGGTTTCGTCGCGCATGGGGGGCTCTCCGTCTAAATGCGCCACCCCTTGTGAGGGACGGCGCGGATTTTCTAGGCGAGGTCGTCTCTGCCCTCGATCAAGTAGTGGTGGCTGACCGAGCCTTCTGTGCGTGCGGCAAGGTGGGGGGTATAAGCCTCATCTGACATGAAAGCTTGAGCTGCCTCTTTGGATGGCCATTCGATAATGATGCGCAGACCTGCTTCTTGTGTGTCGCCTTCCACTTGCTCGTGGCTTGTGGTGCGGGCGATGTATTTGCCGCCGTACGCTGCGACGCGATCATTGGCAGTTGGCAGGTAGCCAGGGATCCACGCATCGTTGGTTGGGGTCACATCGAGAACAGAATAGTATGCCATTGTAGTTTTCTTTTTGGGGATTGGTTCGATTGAGTTAGTTATGATGACAGTCCGGGAAGGACCTGTTTGCCAATCACGCGGCCACTTTCCTGACGCTTGTGTGCCTCAGTCAGTGTTCCCACTGTCAGCGCCTCGGCGCGTTCCGTGACCGTGCTCCGCAAAGTTCCTGCGTCGATCATCTGTGAGACGCGGTTCAACAGATCGCGCTGTGCCGTGATGTCGTCGGTGTCGAACATCGAACGGGTGAACATGAATTCCCAAGAGATCGTCAGCGCCTTGGGTTTGGCGAGCGAGATATCGAGGTTTGCGGGGTCATCGATCAGCGCGATGTGGCCACGCGGGGCAATCAGATCAACAATCGAAGGCCAGTGTTGGTCCGAGGCCGTTAGTGCTGCGACATAGGTTGGCGCGAGGCCTAAATCCTTGATTTGCGCCGCAAGATCGCCGCGGTGGTCGACCACATGATCCGCACCCATCTTGCGCACCCAGTCTTCGGTTTCGGGGCGCGATGCTGTCGCAATCACTTTCAGGTTTGTCAGGGTCTTGGCAAGCTGGATCAGGATCGAGCCCACGCCACCCGCGCCGCCGATCACCAAGAGGCTCTGGCCTTCGCCTTGGCCTTCAACCAGACGGAAAGTGTCGAACAGCATTTCCCACGCAGTGATGGAGGTCAGAGGAAGGCCCGCGCTTTCGACGAAATCGAGAGACGCTGGTTTCTTGCCGACAATACGTTCGTCTACGGCATGGAACTCCGCGTTTGTGCCGTCGCGAGTTACATCTCCCGCATAGAATACCTCGTCGCCGACCGCGAAGCCCGTGACGTCAGAACCGGTTTCAACAACCGTACCTGCTGCGTCATAACCCAAAATGCCATGATCGCCTTCGGGCGCACGTGCCGCGCGCAATTTGACGTCAACGGGATTGACCGAAATGCCTTTGACCGCGACCAGAACATCGCGCGCGCCAAGCGTCGGCTTGTCCACATCAAGCAGGCTCAAAGCACCTTCAGAGTCGACAGGACCGTTTTGTGTGTAGCCGATAGATTTCATGTTATATGCTCCATAATGTTGCGTTGGACTTGATATATCATCCAGATTTTTTATAAAAACATCGAAAAAATTATTTCACAATTCCGATTATTGATATAATTAGTGCGTATGGATACAGATGCCCTTCGCCTTTTCATCGCCGCCGCTGAACGGCTGAATATCACCGCCGCTGGTCGCGATCTTGGCCTTGCCCCCGCCATGGCCAGCAACCGACTAGCAAAGCTGGAGCGGGAACTGGGCACGGAGCTTTTGCATCGTACGACGCGTAAGATCTCGATCAGCCAGGAGGGGGCCGCTTTTCTTCCCTATGCGCGGGAAGTTCTCGCCCAAGTGGATGCTGGCCGCGCCGCATTGGGGGAAGGCACCTTGCGTCCAAATGGCACCCTGCGTTTTGCAGCTCCCAGCAGTTTTGCGCAGCTGCACATCATTCCTATCCTGCCGGCGTTTCAGACGCTCTATCCTGACATCACCCTAGACTTGAGGCTGTCCGACACACGTCAGGACATCATCGAAGGCAGCTTCGATCTGGCCCTGCGCAGTGCGCCGCTGGAGGACAGCAGCCTATTGGGGCGGAAACTGGCAGATGACACGCGCATCCTGTGCGCATCCCCTGCCTATATCGAACGTTCAAGAAAGCCGGCAACGCCAGATGATCTTGAGGCACACCACTTCTTGTCATGGGCGAACATGGCTCCCCGTCAGATCATCCATGCAGATGGCCAAACGGCCGTGCTGGATCCGGCCGAAATGATGTGTCGCACGATCCTTGACGACGGGACATCACAACGGTTGGCGACTTTGGCGGGTATGGGAATCTCTATCAACTCGCTCTGGAGCGTCGCGCAAGATATCGAGGCAGGTCGCTTGGTCCGCGTGCTGCCGGACTGGTGCCTGCACGACCAATCCGTTCTTTGGCTGATCTACCCGAAGTCGAATGTGCTAACTCCGAAAGTCAGGTGCTTCATGGACTTCTTGATTAGCCAACTGGATATCGCGAAACTATCGGGCACGCGATGTCCTTAGTTGCTGAGCTGAATTCCCAAGGTCGAAAATGCTGCGGTTTGTGCGAATGGCAGCTTCCAGAATGGCGTGCCTACCGCCGAACGGCAGGAGTGGGCCGGCTATGACACCGACCGGATTATGTTCACATCACACCCACTCAAGTTGTGATAGGCGGCCATATTTATGAGGGCCAGCTCGCGAACTACCCCAGCAAGTTCGAGCTGACACGAACCACCCAAACAGATCTCTATCCGAACTTTCGGGTCAGGATTTCTTTGATGCGCTGGGGCTCTCGACCCAATAGTCTTTTCAAGGTTGGATCAATCATCGCGAATTCACCCTCCCGGGCAGCACGATAATAACCCGTCATAACACTAATGACGCTTTCCGGAAGCCCATGACGCCGGGCATTCTCAACCATTGTGCTTTCGCTAATGACGCTCCGTTCTATGGTTCGGCCAAAAATCTTTCCCGCCAGTCGTGCAAGATCCCCCATATCGAGCGCTTCGCTGCCGGTCAAAGGAGGTGTTGGGCCTTCGTGCGTTTCGCGACCGCTCAGGAACAGAGCGTCCACCTCGGCCAGGTCTTGGTGGGTTGTCCAGGAAACCTTGCCGTCCTCGGGGCCGATCAGACGGCTGCTTTCTAACCCGCTTGCATGCATGCTGATGGCGCTGTCAGCATAAAAGCCGTGACGCAACGCTGTCCATGCGAGGCCGGAATGCGCCAGCATTGCCTCGGTCGCTGCATGATCTCTGCCCGGAGGGAAGTGTGATTGTGAGTTGCTGGAGACCTGACTGGTATAAAGCAATCGCTTTACGCCCAACTCCTTTGCCACAGCTATGGCTGTTTCATGTTGGGCCAGTGCATTACCTCCGGATGCAGCTGCATTGGAAGACACGAGCAGCACACGCTCTGCACCTTCCCAAGCAGAGCGCAAACTGTCAGCATCATTGTAATCGCCCTTTCTGACACGAACTCCGCGAGCGGCAAGGTGAGAAAGCTTTGCAGGATCCCGTACACTTACACCAATCTGCTCTGCAGGCACGAGGCGCAACAGCGCCTCTACGACAAGTCCGCCAAGTTTCCCCGAGGCACCTGTAACTACAAGTATCATTCAATCTCCAATCATATGGTTCGCGCCACTGACGCTCGACCTGTTTTATTTGTTCGACACAATGACTGTTTTAAAATAGAAAGATAAGAGAGCTGAATTCGAACGGGTTGTTCTGTATGGAGAACAAAGTTTCCTTTGATGATCTGACCGTCCTGCTTGCTGTGCTTCGTAACGGAGGCTTTCGTGCGGCCGCCCGTCGGCTTGGTGTCGCGCCTTCAAAGGTCAGCACGACGGTTTCGCGAATTGAAGTGCAGCTTGGGGTGCCGGTCTTGCGTCGCACGACGAGGAGCCTGCATCTCACCGATGAAGGAAAACTGCTTGTGGACCGGGTTGCGCCGCTTTTGTCTGCCGTGGATGCCGCTTGCCTTGAGGTCATCAATCTTGGCGGGCAGGTGCAAGGGCGTCTGAAACTGAATGTTCCCGGTGCGGTTATGCCGGATATTTTGCCTTCACTTCTCGCCGAATATCATCGACGCTTTCCGGGGGTTGAGGTCGAGATCATAGTTGAAAACGATCTGGTGGATATGATTGCTGCTGGCTGCGATGCTGGTATCCGTTATGGCAGCGTTCTGGAACAAGACATGATCTCTATCCCGATCGGACCTCGCACACAGCAGATGGCATTGGCTGCAGCTCCCACCTATTTGCAGGAACATGGCATGCCTCTTGAACCGGAGGATCTTACGGTACACAGCGCGATCCGGTACCGCTTGAAGGGCGGCCCGCTGTTGCCTTGGACGCTGTGCAGAGAGGGGCAGTTCATGGAGGTAAAGCCAAACAATGCCCTCATCCTGAGTGTGAATGCGATTGACACGGGGCTGCGTTACACGAGAGCGGGTATGGGGATCATCCAAACATTCCGAAACTGGCTGGATGAGGATTTTGCCACCGGCAGGTTGGTGCCGGTTCTTCCAGATTGGTGGCCCGAGATGGATGGACCGCGTCTTTATTACCCCAATCGGTCCGCGCCGCAGCCACTGCGCAGTTTTATCGAAATTTGTCGGTCCGCCATCTATATGTGTTGATCCAGCTCCATTTCACAGGTTGAAATCGGACCATGGGTTCGAAGCGTGGTGAATGTCCGCTTCAAGGAAACAGCAATGCAGCATTCAAAGATTGGCTTATGGCAGGTAATGGGCCGAATGCAGACAGGTGCACTGGATCAGTGATTGAAAACGGCCATCCAAGTCGGTGATATGCAATCGCGGTCCAGTGCGCACATCCCCCATTCGGCAGAACCTCAGCATTGAAGTTCAGAACAACAACTGCTGGTCAGTATCAGCAGCCGTCTATCTTCTTGCACTTGATTGCGCGCTTTGGTTGGTAGAAATCGTGTGCCCGGCGGCTTCGAGATATTCTATTGCTGCATCAAGCCTATTGTGAGGGATGAGAACATGCTCACCATCGAAAGTGCAAACCACGAAAACACCAATAGCATTGTTTGATAGAGGGGCAATCAGGGACGCTACAACACCTGCCGCATCAAATGGAAAAGGACCAATTGTACGCAGGCACGCCCATCCTCTTTCTGATGTGATATCGCAGGGCACGCGGTTCTCCAGACAGACCAAAGTCACTTCGTCTTCGGAATAGACAACGGCTTTAAATCCAATGCCTTGTAGCCAATCTGGAAGAATTGCATTCGCGTCTAAACGCGAAACTGCATAACGCCCTGGAACTATATGAACTTTTAGTGACAGGCTCATTTCTGTTCTCCTTCAGTTTAGCTGAAGAAGGACATTCTCATTCCGGAAACAGAACCGGATCCGAGAGCTTCATCTTCTAGTGATGATATTTCCTGAGTAGAGATAGCTTGTCAAATGGCTTTGCTCAAGTGCCAAATGGAGCTTCGCCGCCACCCGGCGGCATCTATCCATTATTGCAAAAGGAAAAGCACTTGCAGGCTAGCTATAGGCTCAATTTCGACTCCAACCGGACTGGTGCGGCACACCAGTAATATGAATTAGTCATCTAGGCGCGTGATTAGCAATCGCGGCCCAGAGTTGCCGTTCGTCCGTTTAGCCGTTCCGCGTCGCAAAGAATCAATGGCGGTCATCGAGCCTCGCCGAACTTCAATCTCATCACCAGATAGCCTGGAAAGTTGAATATGCTCGACCTTGTGAAAGGTCGTCGCTTACACACCCGCCTCCTGTTGCTCCACTCATACCAACAGATCAATCGGCTTTCGTTCTGAGTTCCATAGGCGCAGCAACAGGTTGCGTCAGTCGTTCCTACAGGCAATCTATTTTTTTGGTGTATAGAACGGTTTGAAGAATCAGGGGTTGATTGGGGTGGCCATGCAAGTTCCAGACTTAATAAAGCAAGCTGTAGACGGAAACAACGCACTGACTGCGCTACTGAACGACGCGATTTCAGCTTGTTCAGGCATAGTTACAAGTAAGCCAGAGTTCTTCCCGGAATACACCGACCACGGACCAAAACACAACACAGAGGTTCTAAGACTGCGATAGATATCCTAACGCCAGAGACTTTAGAAGCTATGTCACCGGAGGACTTTGCAGCGCTCGCGTTGTCTGTATTGTTGCACGATTGCGGCATGCACCTAACCGGAGATAGCTTTGTAAGCCTTATTTCCAAAGACAATCAAAAGAAATCAAGACTTGATGATCACGAATGGCATCAGCTTTGGAATGAGTTCATCCTTGAGGTCAAGCGGTTTGATGCGAAACAGAATCGAAGAATCTTTGGCTCACCAGAACCGGCTGCCGAACCACCTTCCGATCCGGCAGATTACACGTTCAAGCATCGCCTTTTGATTGGGGAGTTCCTTTAGACGCCATCATCCTCGTTTAGCACACGAAATCGCAAGCTTTGGATTCCCCGCTGTTAACGGCACCAGAATTGAGATCCTCAAAAACACATATGGCGACCTGCATGAAGTATCAGGTCTTGTTGCCAGAAGTCACGGAATGTCTCTCCGCCAAGCTTGTGATTGTTTTGCGGCGTATTTTCACGAACGCGACTATCAAGGAGTTCATTCGCCCATCATTATGGCTGCGCTACGAATAGCCGACTACCTACAAGTACAGCCTGAACGGGCTCCACATAGTGCGCTACAGATACATAGGCTTCGCAGCCCATTCTCAGCAGGGGAATGGCGTGTTCATCAATCCGTTCGAAATATCACACCTGCAGACAATGATCCAGAAGCGATCTACGTTGATGCCAAGCCGTCTAGTGTCGAGACCTTCTTGAAATTTCAGTCTTGGGCTCGAAGTTTTCAACTAGAACTTGACGCGACTTGGGCTTCTCTTGGAGAAGTTTATGGACGATTTAGTCAACAAGGCTTTGACAAGTTTGGACTAAGGCTGCGGAGGCTTAGAACAAGTGTCGACAATGTCGAGCAATTCTCTCGCACTGTTGACTATGTCCCCGCACAGATCGCATTTGAAGCCTCCAATGCCGACCTGTTGAGCCTTCTGATCGGACCACTTTATGGAGAAAAGCCTGAAATTGGGCTGAGAGAGCTTATTCAAAATAGTGTAGATGCTGTTCGTGAGCGCACTCATATTGAGGGTGAATCTCCAAGTGAAAAATTAAATGGTCATGATACAGACGTTCTCGTATGTCCGTTGGTTGATCAAGAGAAAGTCCAAGCCATCGTTGTAGAAGACCGTGGCATCGGTATGGATGTTGAAATCCTGCAAAACTACTTTTTGAAAGCAGGGGCCTCATTTAGGAACAGCCCGCAATGGAAGAAGACGTTCACGTCAGAGGAAGGATACTCGGAGATTGCAAGAACCGGCCGCTTTGGAGTTGGCGCATTAGCAGGTTTTCTTCTTGGAGACACTATTCAGGTTGAAACGCGAAGGTTGGGAGAAGCGCTCGGTGTAACTTTTGACGCGGAGCTGGATCATGAGTCTATTGAGTTGAAGCACTGCAACCGTAATATTGGCACAAAGATTACGATCAAGATTTCGGAAGATAAGCAATCAGAAATCACGAGGCTTTTTGACCTCGCAAGCGAAAGCAGGCGATGGGATTGGTATTGCTTACAAACCCCCAAGCTACTTAGATTGGACGTCTCTGGAGATGAAATACTGCCGGAGTTCCAATTCACAGAAGAAGAGGAGTGGGTTTACGTTGAAATTCCATCAATAGGGCCTGCAGTTTGGGCAAACAAATCGACCAAACAACCCGACCAGTTTAGTCAAAAGGCGCGATGCCTATATGTAAATGGAATTTACGTACAGGACCTATATAGATATACAGAGCATAGCCCATCTCATTCATGAGGTTGCCCCATTTTCTGCCTGTGATTTTGGCCGCAGTTCATCGTTGCGCATGAAGTGCGCGAAGAATGCCTTTATTTTTGGAATGGGTTGGAGGTGACAATTACGGGTTCA
>NZ_QODK01000015.1 GCF_003324485.1 Cohaesibacter intestini
TGAACCCGTAATTGTCACCTCCAACCCATTCCAAAAATAAAGGCATTCTTCGCGCACTTCATGCGCAACGATGAACTGCGGCCAAAATCACAGGCAGAAAATGGGGCAACCTCATGAATGAGATGGGCTAAGCCTCTGGCCTGGCCCATGTTTGGTTGCAGTTGGGTTCCAAAAATCTGGTTCGATCACCCATTCTGTCCGCATATTTACAGCTATGTGGACAAAGGTGTTAATCTGCGGCCAGAACACCCTTACACACACCTGTACTTAAGCCATGTCGACGAGCGTGTGTATGTATGAATTTTCGCTGAAATAAAGATTTTGGCCGCAAAGTGGGTGATTTCCGGCATAAGTATTTCGGTAGATATTCATCGCGATATTGCCATTCAATGTTGTCTTTTCCCTTGGGTATTTACGACGAACCTTGGGTCGCAGTCATGGAACTCATGATGAAAAGTAGCGTAGAAGTAGCGGATAGGCCGACCGCTATAAGGTTAATTTTGCACTTATGATCAATAATATTAGTTCCTATTTTTGTGTTTGAGAATTTAGCCCTATTTGGCTTGTATGAGGAAAAGCACAGCAAACATAAGCACCAATCAAGATCCGGGCTTGGCAAAGATTTCAGACCTGGCAAGATATTGGAATGTAAGCCGACCAGTTGCAGAAAAAATCTGTAGTTACCATGATGGTCGATATGGTCTTCAACTGGTGCATGGAAAACCAAAGCGATATAGATGGGCCGACATTTGGGCTGCTGAGGGTTACAGTATTGTCGCGGAAAAGAACTGGCGAGCGATGAAAGAACCCTTGTTGAAGACGGCGGATCTTGCAGATCCAAATGTTTTTGGGCGCTCGGAACGTTCCATCCGTCGCCTAGCCGAAATCGGTGAAATCCCATCTGTCGATCTTCCCATAGCGGATTACAGGTTCCGTGCCATCGAAATCATGCACTTGCTGCCTTAGTCTTTGTTTGGTGGCACGCCGAAAGCGATGGAAGTGGCTTTGATATCTGCAGGCGTGACGGTCATAACTCGTAACCAAAACAGCAGACCATTCTGCGATTCTACCAAATCTGATGAAGGAAGAAAAATTATCAAGAAACTGAAGTTGCTTGAACTCGCTTTCGATAATTGGACCGTAATTGCTTGCCTTTCTGAAAGTTTCTCTTTCGCATGTCCCGCACAAGATATTGGTTTGCAGTTTTAGGGTCTTTCTGCCCACACAATTCAAGAGCAATATAAGTCTTTGAGCTGTTTTCATCGAATACTTCTTCGTGCCAAAGCGTTCTTACGATATGGGCTCCACAGCCAAAATGTTTGAACCAGACGTCGGAAATCCAGTCTCCAGTTAAACCGGTTCGGCCATTATCTCTCGAGAAGATCGGTGTTCCGATTCTGGCGGTATAACCAGCTTCGATGTTTCTGCCTGGAGCATCTTCCATGATGAGTGCATCCAGAAACGGAGTGATTTCTGGCCACAACAAGCTACGATGATATTCGTCGCCCGTTTTTTGTGTTTCGATGTCCATCTCCCAACCATCGCTATGACGGATTAAATGCACGCCGACTTCCAATCTGTGCAGGTCACTAATGCGCAGCGGAGCAACAATTGGTAAGGCCAAGGCTGCCGCGTCTAAAAACAGTTTTATACGATGAAAAAGGCCAAGAGGAGCGCCCCGTGCTTCATCAAGCAATTCCTCTGCTCGCAACAAAACTTTTCCGATATCGTTAGGGTTGGTCAACAAAAGGCGCGCTTTTCGTTTTGGTTCTTTAGCAGCAAGACCATTGTATTGCTTTCGCAGTCGTGACAGCTTTTTAGCAAGCTTGGATTTTTGTCCTTGATGCTGCAATACAAAGCTCCGTATCTTGCCAATTTGGCATGAAAGGCCTCGTGCGCCACATCCGCGATCTCTGGCATCTTGTATCCAGTAGGCAATGGTTTCTGATTTCAGTGATACCTTCGTGTTTCGCTTAATGCAGGCTTTAGCAATCATGCACAGCACGTATTCTGCATCACGCACTGTTGACCATGGCAATGTCGAGAGGTCGGACTCTGAATCGAAATCAATCGAGTCGCCACTTTGGTTTTCGCACTCACTATATAAACGAGCAATGGTAGCTTGCCAGTCGGATGGTAATTCATCCTTTTCGACCGACACCTGGCGGACTACACCTTTTTTGCCACCTTTTGCGCGACTCGCTCTCTTGGCGTTTTTCTCGGCTGCCAGCTCCGATATTGCGGAGCGCATAGGGCCAATAGTTTCCGGCTCAAGAACAGCGAGGATGGGGCGCAACCGACAGAGTGTTGGCAGGCTGGCGTAATTGGCAAAATGCTCCTTTTGAGGTATCAAAATGCCATTTGATCGCAAATAGGATTTCCAATCGTTATACCGCTTCATGTCACCGTTAGAAAAAGACAGATCAGGCATTTCTCTGTCCCTCCTTATATTTGCGAGCATTTTTCACCGCTTTTTGCAGATATACTCGACCTTGCTTGTGAGTCCGTTCATCGTCCATCCATGCATAAAACTTTTGAACGGATGAGCGCGTATCGCCGAGAATTTCGCAGGCTTCAGACCAAGCATTGGGGTTTTCTGCCAGAATAAGGAAAACACTGATGTGACGTGCTAAATGAAAGGTGAGCCCTGACAAGCCGAGCTGGCCAATAGCCTGATAGTAGTGGTCGGCCATTGTTTCCACTTCCAAAGGGCTGTCCGCTCGCTTTGAAGGAAACAGATAATCACTATCAACGAGCTTACTGCCGTAAGGATGACTATGGATCCACTTGGGACGCACCTCGTCAATAAACCACTTCACAATCGGGAAGGCATCTTTATCGGCCTCGTGTTCGATTGCGCGGCCATTTTTAACCATGTCCTCAGAAAGAAAAATATAGAGATCATTCCGGTCATTGAAAATGAGAGTTGCGTTCTCTCCCCGGAAACGCAAATCATTGAGATTTTTACGCCGGATCGGAGAGGCCCTATACAGGATCGCATTGATGCACGCTGCTATTCCCATCTTGATGGCAAGCATACGCTCATTCGTCTTGGAGCGATCCCAATTGTCGAGCACCTTTTGCGCCCGTTTTTGCAACTCTTCTGGCGACCCAAAAAGTTTGTTCTGGTAGTAATAGTCTCTGGAAAAGTCGCGCACGAACTGTTTCCGTACCGGAGACATTTTGCTGTCCCTTTTCTTGTATTTGCGTTTACCGTTAATCTTGTCAACGATCTTCTGAATGCGCTTCAGCTCCTTTTTTCCCGCTCCCATAACTTCGGCGATGAACCTCATTTTACTGATCATATTGTAAAAATAGTCGGCATCTTTGCTGACTTCGCCGGATTGAATTCTGCGCTGCCATCCCTTGGCAAAAGCTTTGATCATTGTTTCACTACAAATGTCGCGAAGTCTGAGTGTTTCTTCTCCGGTCAGATAGCCCTCGGTGATCAAAGTGTTGATGGCTTGCTTGACGATGTCTCCATACTTTTTCTCAGTCACCAGACCGAAATCAGATTCTTCAGGAGGGATAGGATCGCCGTTTGCATCTACTCCACGGCGTTTCGTGGCAAATGCTTGTATGTCCTCCCACAACATCTGAGCGCAGGGTTCCTTGGATGATCGGGCATATTTATCGGAAGGCTTAACACACCGCTTTGCAATGACCAAAGGCTGAGCAGGCAAAAGAATATTGATTTCAGGGAACTCGCTTCTTCGACTGATTAGTTCGTTTAGGCGCTCAACTCCAAGTTTCGCACTCCGTTTAGCTGACCCCTTAAGACCATCAATCAGTTTTTGGGTTTTCTCGCTATCAAGTTCGGAGATGGAGTATCCTGCTGTACATGCCGCGCGAGCGAGTGCGCCAATAGAGAGATGCAAGTGGGGGGGGCAGCTTTTGTCCGGGAGAGCCATCTGGTAACTTTTGAATACCTCCATTTTTCTGAACGTAGTCGAGCAGAAATTTGCCATCCGGCAATAGGCTTTCTTTGGTGATAGCATTCGGATTCTTATGACCGAGAAAGCGTGTCACAGCCCCTTTGAGGTTTTTGCGATCATTCTTGAAACTGCTAATTTCGGGCGCTTGGGGCGGACAGCACCGAACAGGCCCACGACCGAGTTTGGTCTCGATGAAGGTGATATCTGCAGGAATACCCTCAAGTGGTGCGTCGAAATACTTTGACGCCTTATTTAAGGCAGCTCGCTCATTTTTATAAATGCTTTTTCTTGGGGCCTCTTTGATTAAGGTTTGATTGTACAGCAGCACATCACGCAAGTTAAATTTGTCTGTAAACATTGTTTTTTCCTCAGTGTAGTCTCGTAAAACGAGGGGGTTGTTTTCGTTCTGAGGAAATAGGGCTCGAATCCAAAAACAAAAATTTATTTTCTGGATGCATTGCCAAATTTGAGCGTCGGACTCTCGCTGTCAATGTCATGATATGCAAAAATTATAGTATAAGGAGGTGTTTTTGGTGACATCTATTTTATAAATTTCGCAATATATTGTGATATTTCTAGAAAATCACCATTCTTTCTGACGCAAGAGCGGATCCGATTTCAATCGCCGAACTTTAACTATCGTCCTCCAACACGGGCGATCGTTAAAGTCCGGTGTTTCACTAAAAGAATAACCCAACCCTATTCGAGGCCAAACCTGCCTGATGCGAGTCGGAAAGACTGGTTCACCACATTGTTCTACCAATCGCAAATATCTACGCGGTTAGCAGCAACTTGCAGCATTTATATTCTAAAATTTTGAACCCATTTATACATTTGAGAGAGTCTTGCTTGCGTAAATTCGAGCAAATTTCGTCAATTTGCTAACGTCAAATGACAAGAGCGCTGCCGATTTCTGAAAGACCTAACCGGTCTAATGAATATTCCCAAGCGGAATGGGCAATCTAATCAAAACTGCATGTGCAATCGTTCAAGGCAACTTGTATCACCGGTTGTTTTTGGCTTTGTGTGACAACCTGACACAGAGAATGATTAGGGTATCCTAATATTTGCTAGGACATACAAAGCCTAGATTTGGTTGACAGCTTGAGGCCGTCGGTTTCGCTCGGAATGGCAGATGCTTTTGAGGCAAAGAAATTTTGTGTTTTCTGTTTTGCTCCGTGAGTCAACGATCCCAACTACCTAACTGATATATTTCAACAGTGTTGTGCGGCATCCACAACCAAATTAGGAAATCAGGACATGACAGGAAAAAAGCAGCATCCGCTATTTGGAACGGTAGATCCAGACTACATCGAGCGCCTCAAAAATCTGGCGCAATTTCAGTTGGCAGGATTTCCATTGCAAGATCCAGATTGGCAAAAAACAGCAAAGGAAGCTTTAGACAAACTCGTAGGTGATATTGAAGCACCGCAGAAGAGTGAGATCAAAAGTGAAAATTTGAGCGCAGAGATTAAGATGACTCAGGCTCCGGTTGCGGCATTCCTTTGCAAACATGTGAAGACCAGCAATTGCGGAAACAATGACCCCAGCCACTGGCATAGTTGCGAAAAGGCAGGTGAAAAACTGTCCTCTATAATCTTTGCTGCCACACTCATTTGCCATGGGAAGCCTAAAAGCGCTACTGCAATTACAAAGGCTTTGGTTTCTGCCAGAACCCTCAAAGAGAAGGATCCAGACCTTCTGTTGCTGTTGGTTCCATTTTTGGATGGGAAAGCAGAGACACTCTACAAGAAACTGTCAGAACTTCACGAAAGTCCCCACTTAAAAGTGAAGCAAGTCAATTACTTCAAAGGCATGGCGCTTCTTATAGGAAAAGCGATTGAGGTCTTTGCTCCGCAACAGCACACCAACGATACCACAGGACCCTCGAAGCTTTCCAATGCCCAAAAATTCGAATCAGTAGATTTGGACGGAAAAGTCATCATAATTCCGACGTCCAAGATCGACCCCTCGCCATTTCCTCATCGCTTAGAAGATGAAACTCATGCCAACGAGATCGAAGTCCTTAGCAACTCCATGGAGAAGGATGGTCAAGATGTGCCAATCATCGTCAGACTTCACCCAGACGACGAAAAACGATACCAAGTGGTAAGCGGCAACAGACGTCTGATGGCTGCTAAAGAAATGGCAGAGCCATTGATAAAGTGCATCGTTAAAGATGTCGATGACATCGGCATTATGATGGTTCAAGGCCGGGAGATCAGCTTGCGGAAAGATGCAAGCTATATTGAAAGGGTTCGTCTTGCCGGACACCTATTCAAAACGCTCTCCAACTACACCGAGGCAAGAGCGCGAGTCATGGATGCCCTGTCAATAGGCGAAACGGAAGCGTCGCGATTGAAGGTAATCAGCGAAAAGATCCCTAATGACATCATTGAAAGCATAGGACGCGCTCCAAAGGTTGGACGCGGTCGTTGGAACCGATTTGCTAAATCCCTGACGCAACCAGAGCGCCTAGAAAAGACAAGAAAAATACTAAGAGATAAGTCTTTCTCCGACATTGCATCAACATGCGAGCGATTTGTACATCTTGAGAAAGAAATTTTGGCCAATGCTGATCTTGATAAACCAATCAACTTGAAGGTGGGCAATACCACGATCGGAGTATTGGCGCATAAGAAGAAGCGTTCTGATCTTCAGATACCCAATCAAGATTTTGCTGAATTTGTTGCAGATAAATTGCCAGAGCTCTTTGAAGCTTTCAACAAAATAGCCTGAGTGGGATGGCAGCTAAAGTTAAAGAGCAAATCCATTGGCCTGTCGAGCAAGAAATTTTTCTAACTCATTGACAGCTGTCAATGAGATAATAAAATTTGGAAAAAGCGATAGCTTGTTTTGTGGCTTTCTGAACAGTGGAATTGACCTTGCAGTGAATGGGATGCATATTCTCATTAAAATTTGCGGTGATTATGCCGCGGTATCGCCGCAGGATTGAGATGAGCACTACGTGGATCCATGAACGACAAGATTGGCCCAATTTTCGCTGGGATGCCGAGGCCATTTCACTCGACCTCGCCGACATTCGGTATCGCCAAGGGCGTTTACTTGGTCGGATGGAAAGTCTTGGATTTGATCTGCGGCAGGAAGCAAGCCTCGAAACACTAACGAACGACATTGTCAAATCATCTGCGATCGAAGGCGAAAATCTGGACCGTATGGAAGTCAGATCTTCTATTGCCAGCCGACTTGGAATAGACGTCGGCGGCATGGTTCCAGTCAGTCGGCATATCGATGGTGTCGTAGAGATGATGCTGGATGCGACCCGCAATCATGCAATGCCTCTGACCGAGGAACGCCTGTTTGGTTGGCATGCCGCCTTGTTCCCGACCGGACGAAGTGGAATGCATCGCATATTGGTTGGGGGATGGCGTCCAGCTGAAGCGGGACCCATGCAAGTTATTTCGGGGCCGGTTCGAGAGCCGAATGCGAACCGCCCGTCTGCGCCATGTCGGAGCCGCCCCAGAAGATGTCGACTACAAAACCAGACGCGGGCTGGACAAGGCGCTGTTCCAGCAACTGCTGACAGGTAAATGGATACGGGACAAACGGAACTTGATGATCACCGGCTCATGTGGCGTCGGTAAAACCTGGTTAGCCTGTGCGCTCGCCCAGGCCGCTTGTCGAAGTGGTGTCACCGTTCTTTACAAACGTGTGCCGCGTCTGTTTAGCGAATTGGAGATGGCCCATGCAGACGGGCGCTTCCCGCGCCTCTTTAGAAGCCTTACCAAAACCCAACTCCTGATCCTCGATGACTGGGGACCTGACCGTCTGAATGCAAATCAGAGACGGGACCTCATGGAAATCGTCGAAGACCGATATGGTACAGGGTCAATCCTGATCACTAGCCAATTGCCGCTCAAAACCTGGCACGACGTTATCGGCGAACCTACCTTCGCCGATGCAATCCTCGATAGGTTCGTGCACAACGCATATCGCCTCGAACTCGAAGGCCAGTCCTTCCGAAAAACCCATGTCAAAACGGGTGACGAAAACAACAAAAGCTGATACCTAAATCTTCAGGCCTCAAGACGGCACGCCAAAGGTGGCCGGATACTCCGGATTAGGTGGCCGGATGTTATCGGAATGGCCGGCCGGATGCTCCGGAATGCGCAATCATAGCCGAGCTTCACAAGATCAGCATGCATCTGCTTCACTGTACGGCGCTCTTTGCGTGGTTTGCGCAACTGCAATAAGAGCCAGGCAGACAGCCGGTCTGCATAAGGATCCAATTTGCGTGGTGGAAGTGGCGTCTTGAACTTCGGCTCAACCAACCCCTTACGAAGATATTTTCTGATAGTGTTCCGAGACAATCCCGTGCGACGAGAAATCTCGCGAATTGGCATTTTGTCACGTAATGCCCAACGTCAAATGACACTCAAAAAGCCCATGTCGATCACTCCAAATCTCCCCGACTGAAATCGTCGGGAACCAGTGTTCGCATGGGTCAATTCTCAGTGACAATTTTACTCCATACCGGGTCTCAGTGACATTCAACAAGAGCAAGTCACATTCCAGAGTTGAATTAGGATTGGAATTTGAGGAAATTCGTGATAACCCAAAAGCCATTGAAACCGAACTAGGTGAACGTTAAAAATGAACGAATTACTAAATCTCGAATATATTCAAACTATCGTTTTTCTTGATGAATTGGGTATCAAAGCGTGCTCAGAAAAACTCGGCATAGACTCCCGAACAGTGGATGCCAGAATAGTTGCGTTAGAAGTTTTTCTATCTTGTCAGTTAGTCTCTGAAGACCGGACAAGCCTCACTGATGCGGGAAAGACCGTTGCGGAGTATGGAAAAGAGCTGTTGGAAGCAAATGATAAGTTGATTCTTAAGATAAAAGCGCAATTCCAAGCAATTTAAGTGTCGAATCTGAAGTTGCACCTTAGTAGCTGATAGGTTTGCGAAACATGTATTGACCCATTAAAATTCTGCTCATGCTGTAATCAAGCAAAATTGCGATAAGTACGGTCGTGAACTAGCCCATCTCATTCATGAGGTTGCCCCATTTTCTGCCTGTGATTTTGGCCGCAGTTCATCGTTGCGCATGAAGTGCGCGAAGAATGCCTTTATTTTTGGAATGGGTTGGAGGTGACAATTACGGGTTCA
>NZ_QODK01000016.1 GCF_003324485.1 Cohaesibacter intestini
TTGGCCTTGATGTCCCAGAGCACAAGCTTGGCATCACCGGGCTTGTTTTCGCCGCCCGCAACATGGCCCTGATCAAGAATCCACATGACATCATTGCGGTCGATCTCGAAGCCAAGAACCGCTTTCAGGCCGGCTTCATTGGCAATGTTGTTCATCGCTTCGGATGGATAGGCTTCCAGCTCCCACTGGTCGCCATTCTTCACCAGCTTGGACAGCGTCGACGGTATCGCCGGGCCTCCCCACCTGGCAGTGGACACATAGATGTTGCCCTGACTGTCCAGTTTAGCGCCCTGAATGAGCGCCTTTCCTTAGATATCGCTCTTTTCCCAAGCGTCTCGGGTTGCCGCGTCCTTGACCGCGTATGGCAAGCTGTTCCATTCTGCGACCACTTCCAGCCCGTCGCTTGCGGCGGCAGAAGTGACCAACGCCACGGTTAAGGATGCAGCGAGTAGCACTTTCTTCAACATAATCTCCTCCCTTTCTGAGTGTTGGAGCGCTCGCGGGTTGTTGCAGCAACTTCGCGAGCGCAGCTTTGATCAGATGCGGCCGTATTTGGCCAGACCTTCACGTAGAGAACCGGTTTCGATGATGAGCTTAGCCTGTTCGGCTTCGCGGGTATCGATATCCTGTGCCATGGCGAGGATTTCTTCGGCATGCTCGCGCGGAACAGCAACAACGCCATCGACATCGCCGACGATGATGTCGCCCGGATTGATCATCACATCGCCGAAGGGCACTTCCACATTGGCAGCAATCGTCTTGATGCGACCAAGTGTGGTGCCCGGGCTGATGGTGCGGGAATAAACAGGGAAGTCATAATCACGCTTGATCTCGACCAGATCGCGCACGCCGCCATCCAGCACGGCGGCTTCATGCTTGTTGGCAACCGCGCCTGCCGTCATAAGGCCACCCCAGAGCGCCACCTCGGCTTCGCCGGAGACGGAAATAACGATGACTGAACCGGCTTCCGCTTCATCAATGGCGTCCAATGCATGCTGGGGCGGTACAAATTCCTGCGTTGGCCCCTCAAGAATGGTCACAGCTGGACCACAGATTTTCTTCTCGTTTATCCGTGGTTTGATTTCATTGTCTAGAAAGCCGGTTTTGCCAGCCACCTTATCGACCGCATCAGCGACAGACGCTGTTGCAACCAAGCGGAATCCCGCGACAAGTTCTTCCAATGTCATGATCTTTTCCCTTTTCCAAACGCCCTTCCCTGCATCTGCCTGTTCGGACCGAGGGAAGAAACTTTGTTGCAGATAGTTACAGTTCACACGTAGAACTCGCTTCATGCGAAAGTTCTAAAATTGTTATTGCGGTCTTGGCATGTCCCGAAGCGCACCGCAGATTTGCGCCTGCGCCAGAGCCAAATCTCCCGCTTCGAGCGCCTGTGATGGCATGAGATTGCCTCCAACACCGACACAGACGGCCCCGGCTTGGAGATAGTCTGAGACGTCCCTCGGCTGGATCCCGCCGGTGGGCATCAGGGGGATATCCGGAAAGACCGCACAGAGGGCCCTCAGAAAGCCGGGACCGCCAGCGGCATCCGCGGGAAAAATCTTGACCAAAGCCGCTCCGGCCTTGTGATGATGCAGCGCCTCGGCAGGTGTCATGGCACCCGGCAAATAGACTCCATCAGCCTTGATGACCAGATTTGCGACCTCATCAACCCAGCAAGGGGAAACGATGAAATCCGACCCGGCATCCAGCATGGCCTGTGCCTGAACCCGATCAAGCACGGTGCCAGCACCCACCAGCAGGCTTTCATCCCTTGCTTTGAGACGGCGCACCAAGCCATCCGCATCGGCAACGGAGGTGGTGATTTCGACGGCCTTGATGCCTTGCTCCAACAGCAGATCGATGGCCTTGGTCGCGATGTCCGTATCGGAATGGCGGATCACGGGGATCACTTGTGCCGCCCGCAACTGGTCAAGGATGGCAAGCTCTACCATTTGTTCACCCAGTTTTGCGGCACGCCACCTTGCAGAACGCGGTTGATTTCCATCGCCGCATTGTGCTGGAGGACCCCGACGGAGCGTTCGGAATACCAAGCGGTGTGATCGGAAATGACCGTGTTGGAGCATTGCAGCAGCGGATTGTCAGAGGCAATCGGCTCCTGCTCGAACACGTCGATGCCGGCCCCGAAAATCCGGCCATCATTGAGGGCATCGGCCAGCGCCTGCTCATCGACCAGACCTCCGCGCGAGACATTGACGACAATTGAGGACGGTTTGAGCAGATCAATGCGATCCCGGTTGAGAATATGGCGAGTATGGTCATTCAGCGGCGCATGCAGGGTGATGACATCAGCCTTAGCGCAAAGCGTATCGATATCAACCAACTCGATGCCTTCTTCCTCAGCGGTTGCGCTGTCGAGGAAGGGGTCAAAGGCCAGAATATATTTGAAACCCAGCGCCTTGAATTTGTGTGCCGCTTCGAGACCAATCCGGCCACAACCGATCAATCCCAGAACCGCATTGAAGCGCCCCGGGATCGGCTCTGCTTCGCCGATGCCCCACTGGCCGTTGCGCACGTCACGGTCTCTTTGGACGATGCGCCGCTGGACCGCCAAATAGAGCGCGACCGCATGCTCACTCACTTCAATCTCGGCCCCATAATTGGGTACATTGGCGACATAGATGCCGCGCCCTCTGGCATAGTCGAGATCGATATTGTCGACCCCCACCCCATAGCGCACGATCACTTTGAGATTGGGGCAAGTCTCCATTTCAGCGGCGGAAACGGTGCGTTCGCGCACCATCACCGCCACCGGATTGATGTCCTTGAGGGACGAGACCGCATCATCTTGCTCTTTCACGGCAACCACCGCTGTGCCGTGATGCTCCAGCACTGCCTCTTCCGTCTTGTAATTTGCATAGCCCGGTTCAAGGACTGCTACAGCATTCTTGCTCATGACGCGATCTCATTCACTCACTTGTTGCGATAGGCTTTGACGGAAGCGTCGAGGCGATCTGGCCATTCGGCACCGATTTCGCTGACGATGAATTCACGTACCTTCGGCTGTGCAGCCTGACGGAACTTTTCCTTCTGTTCCGGGCTGACTGGCACGACTTCCATGCCTTTGCCGCTGAGGATCGCCGTCGCGTTGGCATCTTGCGCTGCGGTCATGCCACGATGAATGGTTTTTGAAATCTGGAAGCACTCATTGACTGCTTTTTTCTCGCCATCATTCAGGCCATTGTAGAAATCATCGGACATCAGATAGGCGTGCCAGGAAAAGACGTGACCATCGAGGGACACATATTTCTGGTGCTGATAGAGCGAGGCATTGACGATGTTGGTCACACCGTTTTCCTGCCCATCGACAACGCCCTGCTGCAAGGCACCGGGCAATTCAGGCCACGGCACCGGGGTGGCCGATGCGCCAAGGCTTTCCACCAAGGTCACCCAGACCGGAGCGGTCATGACGCGCATTTTCAAACCAGCCATGTCGGCCGGTTCAGCGACGGGGCGCACATTGTTGGTGAAGTTCCGCACACCATTGTCAGCAACGCCAAGACCGCGAATTCCGGTTTTCTTGCGCATGTCTTCAAACAAAGCCTGACCGAATTCACCATCCATGATTTCCCAAGCCATGGCTTGATCATCAAACAGATAGGGCATGGCGAGGACGGAGAATGGTTTATAGACAGCCGAGATAGGACCATCATGGATCGCCGTCATCTGAACGGTGCCTAACTGAAGGCCTTCCATAATGTCAGACCCGCTGCCAAGCTGGCTGGCCGGGAAGACCTGAACATCGATGGACCCTGACGTTTTGCCTTCGACACAGCTTTCAAAAGCGAGCGCGGCTGCGTGCTTTGGCGAGCTAAGGTCAGCGGATTGGAAGTGGGCATATTTCAGGTCTTTTGCAGAGGCTGCCTGCGCAGACAGGGCCACCATGACAGCGGCAGTGGTTGCAAGTAGTTTCGACATGGATTTCATGAAAATCCTCCCTTTCATGTCAGTTTGCGAAGCCAAAGAAATGTGGAACGGCGGTGCTGATGGCGGGCACGAAGATGACCAGCGCCAGCACAATGAGTTCCGCGAGAAGAAGAGGTAAGACTGCCTTGAACAGGCCTTCGATACGAAGCTTGCCAACAGTGGCGATAACGAAGAGCACCGGGCCCACGGGTGGGGTGATCATGCCGATCGTCAGGTTGAGCACCAGCATCATGCCGAATTGGAGCGGATCGATCCCGGCGCTGTAGGCGATGGGTCCCAAGATTGGGGTCAGAATGATCAGGGCTGGCAGGGTATCGATGAAGAAGCCGCAGATCAGCGCAAACAGTGCCAAAATGATCAGAATACCGATTTTGCTGTCTGTAACGGAGGCAATCAGCTTGGCCAGTTCCTGCGGGATCTGCAGATAGGTCAGAAGCCAAGCGAAAATCGACGCCATTGCCACAATCAAGAAGACAGAAGAGGTAATGACAGCGGCACGGGCAAAGGCCTTGTACAAGCCCTCAATCGAGAATGCCCGCATGACCAAGCCAAGCAGCAAGGCATAGGCCGAGGCAACGGCACCGGCTTCCGTTGGCGTGAAGACGCCAAGCAGAATGCCGCCAAGGATGATCGCTGGCATCACCAGAGCAGGGATCGCTTGAAAAATGCTGCTGAACAATTCGCTGCGGCTGGCCCGGTGATCGCGGCCCCGATAGCCATGTTTGGTTGAGACATAATGGTTGGCAATGGCAAGCGAGAGTCCCAACAACATGCCCGGAACGATCCCGGCAAGAAACAGCCCGGCGACTGTGACGCCATTGGTCGAGATGGCAAAAATTACCGCAAGGATTGATGGGGGAATGATCGGACCGATCGTTGCTGTGGCCGCAGACAAGGCGCCTGCATAGTTTTTCTCGTAGCCAGCTTCGCGCATCATCCGCATGACAATTGCTGAAGGCCCTGCTGCATCCGCCAGAGCGGATCCGCTGATCCCGGCAAACAACATGGACACCAGAATATTCACATGCCCCATACCGCCGCGCACATGACCGACAAGAGCGTTGGCAAAGCGAAGTAGAGCCCCCGTCAGACCGCAAGCGGTCATCAGTTCTGACGCCAGAATGAAGAAGGGCACAGCCATCAACGGAAAGCTATCGATCCCGGAAAACAACCGCTGGGCGGCGACCAGTGGATTGATCGAGCCATCAACAAAAATGGCAGTCAAACCGGCGATACCCATAGTGAAGGCGACGGGAACGCCAAGCAGCAAGGTTGCGAAGAATAGAATGATGAGGGTGCTTGCCATCGGTCAGAGTTCCTGCTGCTCAGCGATTTCGGAAAGCTCGCTCTGCGCATCATGCTGCACAAAATGACGGGCGAAGAGGAGGAGATGTGCCAGAAACAAACCACATCCCACCGGGATCGAGAGATAGGGAATGCCTTTGGAAATGCCGGTTGACATGGTTTCTTTATTCCAGCCGAACTGAACGAACTCGATGCCAAGCCACATCATGGTTGCCATGAAAGCAAACATCATGACGACGATCAGCCAGCGCAGCATGACCGCGAGGTTGGTGGGCAGGAGGTCGGAAAGAATATTGATCGAGACGAGGCGACCTTCTCGCAAGGCAAGTCCGGAACCGGCAAAAGCACACAGAACCATCAGATGACGCGCCACCTCTTCAGCCCAGGCAAAGCTGGAACCGAAGGCATAGCGCCCCACGACATTGGCAAAGACGATCACAAAGACCGTTGCCAGAGCTGCGGATACAAGGATCCGGTTCAGCATGGTGAAGATGGATTCAAGCTTTCGCACGTGCTCCTCCCAAAGCAAGCGGTTGGCGTCTTCTGAAGACTGGCATACGGTATGCCAGTTGTCAAGTTTGGTATGTTGTATGCCAGACACACATGCGATATGCTCGGTTGCAAGGAGACCAATATGGAAACGATTGAGCGACCAAAATCACTCACCGAGCTTGTCACTGAAAAGCTCATGGATGTGATTGTGAATGGTGAGTTGGAGCTGGGATCACAAGTATCCGAAGCGCGCATTGCCAAAGACTTCAATGTCAGCCGAACACCCGTTCGGGAAGCCTTCAACCGGTTGGAAATGGAAGGATTATTGAAGGTTGAGCCACAACGCGGCACATTCGTTTTCGCACTTCAGCCCCATGAGCTGGCTCAGCTTTGTGATGCGCGTGTTTGCCTCGAAACGACGGCTCTGGAGCTAGCAATCAAATGCAATGCAGACGCCTTGTCCGAACGTCTTGCAGGTTGTGTTGAAAAGATGACCGAGGCGCTCGAATCGGGCGATGCCAGCCGCTACCTGACGCTCGACACACAATTTCATCAACATCTTTTTGATTGCTCGGAGAACCGCTTTCTGAATGATGCCTATCAGGCCATTGCCAAGAAAATGGCCGCCCTACGCAACCGTCTCAGTCGCCATGCGGAGCATATGGACAAGTCCTATCGCGAGCATCAGGCGATCACTGAAGCGGTGAAAGCAAAAGACACCGAGACAGCCTTGAGCATCTTGCGAAATCACATTGATCGCAAGGAAGGCTCTTACTGGAAGCAAGCCACTAAGACGGCGTGACTCCTGCCCGGATCGTTAGCGATAGCCAGCCTTTTCCCGACGCAAGAAGACTGAAAAGGCCTTTGTCTTTTTTCAAAGGAAATAGAAGAATACGGCGATTGTCATGCCTGTGCCCATGAGCAACTTAAAGTGCCAATCGCCCTGCCCTTTTACGATCTTGTTCAGAAACAGCATCGACAACAGGATGCCGAAAACACCGCGCAGAGATTGAGCGACATTGGCCTCTAATACTCCGCTTAGACGAAAGCCAACAAGCAGCAGGCAGACGGCCACAAACCAACTCAAGGCGACCCACCGCGCTGCATAGACCAAGCTCAGGGGCTGACAGCCAGAAAGCATGCCCAATCCGGCAAAAAAACCGCAAAAAACGTAATTGATCGAAACGGTCAGAGCGACCTGCATCAAGGCAGATAGACCGACAAAGTCTTGGGTATATCGTGTGATCTCAATGTCGGACTGGGCATAACCAAGACTTGCACCAATCACCAGACAGGCAGGCAAGACATCCAGCCTACCGGCCCGCCGCGACAAAAGATAAGCCATCAAAAGAATGGCGACGATTGCCACCAATTGATGCCAGGCCGGCATGGGTTGACCCATGAAGCTCATCAGAATCGTGATGGTTGGAATTTTCAAAGCCAGCAACGGCGAAACGATGGATACGTCGCTTTTTTGAATTGCGATTGCGATCAGCAGTTGCGCAATGGCGTAAGGTAAATTGATCCATATTAGCGCGACAAAGTGGGATGGATCGAGATAGCGCCAAGCATTGAGCCCGATAAAAGGAAGGGCTGCGATCAATCCCATAGCAGCATGAGATGCCAATAGAATTTGGGCGGAACTATAGCCGGATGTCTGTTGGCATTTCTGGGTGAAGGCATAATTCGTAGCCTGAAAAAAGGCTCCACTAAGACTGGCCGCTAATCCAATTGACATGTTTGATCCGCGTTGAAGGGTATTCCGAGCTTATCGGCAAATGGCGAGGAAGCTTTCTCCGAATTGCACCCAATAGAGGAATGGCATACCGTATGCCAGATCGTGTCATTGTGTCAAGCTCACCAGACTGGCCGAGTTGGAATTGATCGATAGAGAACGCAGAATGGTGTAGCACCAGATCAAGGCGGCAAACTTCTCTGCCATCAAAAGCCTGGACGATCCGCAACATTCAAAGGCGCGGACTAACGGCACAGATGAAGCGCGAGCTGAAATGGCGATCAGCGATCGAGGCGACGATCAGCCACATGAAAACAGATGGACGACTTGACCGGAACTGCCTCAATGGCAAAGATGGTGAGGCCATCAACGCTCTCTTGGCAGCAGCGGGGCATAACCTGCGTCTGATCCTCAATGCGATCATTTTTTTGATGCTCTGACTGGGAACCATCACGCCGAGTACGGTCAAAACGAGTATTGTGCCATTGCTTCGCCCATTTAAAACATCAATGGCTTAGCTGTTGTTAAGTGAAGACTAATTCAAACTTGGCCTTTTTCATCAGTCAGTTGAACGACCCGCGGACCTGGTCAAACTTGACCTATCGTTTTCGCTTGTTACCCTCAACAGCCGCAACTGCTGAGCCTTGGAAATCTGGATGATGATGCAGATAGACGTCCTCGATAGTCCTGATTGACGTTGCAAAGAAGCTTGCTGCATCAGACGGAGATGAACCTTTCTGCATCGCCCAAGTAATTGCCGTGTGTTT
>NZ_QODK01000017.1 GCF_003324485.1 Cohaesibacter intestini
GCCACAGCACAGAACCTGCGCAAAATGGCAAAGCTGCTCCCAACTCCGGCATGAGGGAGCGTCGAGCCTCCCAAAACCGCCCTCCGTTTTGCGCTGCAGCACTTAATTTTTCAACAGAATTGGCGGATAGCTGACATTTCCTGCTGCTGCGAGATCTCCGTTGCCTCAGGCTAAAGCGGCCATTCAAGGGACCTCTGGGCGCATTCAGACTGAGGCCACCGGTTCGGGTGGAGAGCCCTCATTCGCTGTAACCGCATGAAGCTCTTGGGCATACATGGGCACGGCACTCTGGAAGAGGGGCTGCGACCAAAAAACTTAACACCAAGGTCTCCGGCGTTTCGCCTCAAGGCAGGTGAGATGCTCACTACCCACCATGCGATTTCCACCGCCCCCTGCAAGCATGCAAAGCGAAAGGTCAGATATGCAAAAACTGGTAAGGCCCTCGAGGTTGAGCGGGGCTTCACAACCGCAGGTTAAGTATATATGTTCTCGCCAACGCGGAAATTCCTGCGAGGAGATACCGGTTTTATGAAACTTACACGCATTGAAGTTTTCAATTTTCGCAAATTGCGGCGCGCCTGTCTCGACATGTCGGATAAGCAAACTCTGCTTGTCGGGGCGAATAACAGCGGCAAGACATCGGCCATGAAAGCTTTGCGCAAGTTCCTCAAGGATCGTGGCGGTATCGACACGCGTGATGTGACAGCCTCAAACTGGGCAGTGATCGAGCAGATCGCGGGCGCCTGGACACAGGAGGTCGAGGCGGATCTTAGCCCGCTCCTAGTCCAGCTTCCGTTTCTCGACGTTTGGCTCCATGCGGAGACTTCAGAGCTCCACCATGTTGCGCACCTAATCCCAACACTTACCTGGACTGGTGGGCCACTGGGCGTGCGCCTACGCTTGGAGCCCAAAAAGAGAGCGGACATTAAGTCGCAGTACCTGGCCGCGCGAGAGGCCGCTCAGAAGCTGCAGCCAGGCAGTGCAACGGTGAACGGGTTCGCGCTTTGGCCACGCGACTTTCGGGAATTTTTGGACAAGCGCCTGACGGACCTGTTCGAGCTGAACGCCCATCTTATGGACCCTGCGAACTTTTCACCGGTCGGAGCAGTAGCACCGCCGCCACTGCCCCCCCAGTCAGAGGGGATCGGCCCAAATCCATTTGCCGGTCTCCTGCATATTCGTGAGATCAACGCGCAACGTGGGTTCGCCGATGCCGGTGACGGGAAAGACGATGATGGCGAGCTCGTCCATGCCGATAATCGCAAGCTTGCAAGCCAGATACAGCCCTATTTCCGCAAGCATATCGACCCTGAAAAGGACCCCACGCCGAACGATGTCAAAGCGCTTCAGGCGATCCATGATGCCGAAGCGACATTTAATGCCCGTCTCAAGGATGGCTTCGCCGATGCTATCAAGGAACTGGAAAATCTCGGCTACACCGGAGGTCTCAACAATCCGAAACTAACCATTGCCACGCAGATCAAACCCGTTGATGGGCTCGATCACCCGGCGGCTGTGCAATACGATATCTCAGGCGACACATCTGGCGTGAAGCTGCCTGAAGGCTACAACGGCCTAGGCTTCCAGAACCTGATCTCCATGGTGTTTCAGCTCATGCGTTTCCGGGATGTCTGGATGCAGGTAGGTAAGTTTAAATCACAGGTGGTTACCCCGGAAGACAGGGGCATCGAACCCCTGCAACTGGTGCTGATCGAGGAGCCGGAGGCGCATCTACATGTTCAGGTGCAGCAGGTCTTCATGGCCAAGGCTTATAAGGCGCTGCGCAACCATGAAGATCTGAAGAAGGAGGACTCGGCTTTTACCACGCAGCTGGTCGTGAGTACCCATTCTGGCCATATCGCGCACGCGGCCGAGTTTGAGGAGCTGCGTTATTTCAAGCGCGAACTGCCAGGTCACGGAGTTGTGCCCACAGCCGCAGTCGCAAATATGACGGGGCTCTTTGGCGCGGACACAGAAACTCGCCGCTTCGTGACTCGCTATCTGCTGAGCACACACTTTGATCTTTTCTTCGCGGACGCCGTCATCGTGATCGAGGGTGCTGCGGAGCGGATCCTGCTGCCACATCGGATCCAGCATCACTACCCTGTCTTGGCTACGGCCTATCTATCTTTCCTAGAACTAGGGGGTAGTCACGCGCATCGAATGCGGCCTCTGATCGAGGCGCTGGAGCTGCCGACGCTGATCATCACCGATCTCGACGCGGTGGCAGAGTTAGGCAAAGAATCGGCCCAGCCTTGTTGTGGGGCCGCACAAACCACTGCTAACCACGTTCTAAAGACCTGGCTCCCCAAGCTGGCGGAGATCGACACGCTGATGGCCGCTCCACCAAACAAACTCTGTCATACCGATGCCGCCCGCCCCATAACTGTCGCCTATCAGACCCCGCAAGAAGTGACGCAGGGTGCGCTGACCCAGACCATCACGCCCAGCACGTTCGAGGATGCTCTTGCTCTGGCCAACACGGAGGTCGTGAAAGGCGCTGCAAAGGCAGAGCTAGCTTGCCGCATGACCCGCGCTTTTGAAAAATCCATCTCCAACGAACCCACGCCAGAGGACCTCGCCAAAGCGCTCTTTGATCGGTTAGTCAAATACCCGGAGAAGGCCGCCTTCGCACTGGACCTCCTTTATGTCGAGGATATCAAAGCGCTGCGCGCGCCGCCCTATATCGACAAAGGCCTGACTTGGCTCGCACGCCAGCTGACGGGCGAAGAAGGAGCGATATGATGGATGTGACCGACGCCAACCGCGACGCGGCCGCTGACGCTATGATTCGCGCATGCCTGTCCCTCGATCAGCCGCGCAGCTTCTTTCTTTTTGCCGGGGCGGGATCAGGAAAGACGGCCTCTCTCAAGGACGCACTTGAGGAGTTAGACACAAAGACCATGACCACCTTGCGCAAACACAGTCGCAAAATCGCTGTGATCACCTATACTAACGCCGCCGCAGATGAGATCACGCGTCGCGTCAAGGCAGATCCGGTGTTTCAGGTGCAGACCATCCACAGTTTCGCCTGGTCGCTCATCGAAGGACGCACTGCGGATATTCGAGGCTGGCTGGAGAGCAACCTGCAGACAGAGATCGCCAAGATCGAGGCAGACCATGCGAAGGGCCGGGCGGGTAAAGCCCATGACGAACGCGTCAGGAAGATGGCCTCCAAGAAAAGGCGGCTGAAGCGCCTGGCCGAGATCCGCGCCTTCACCTACGCGCCCGAGGGAGACTATTTCGGCCGCGATGCGCTGCAACACTCTGAGGTCATTGCACTCGCTGCACATTTCCTAACTGAGAGCGAGACATTCCAGAACATCGTTCTGGCGCGCTACCCGTTCATCCTGATCGACGAGAGTCAGGACACGATGAAGCTCTTGATGGAGGCGCTTTTGACCTTCCAGGCGCGCCATCGCGGCAGCATCGCCCTAGGCCTACTCGGGGACACGATGCAGCGCATTTACACCGATGGTTTGCGCGATCTCGACCAACGGGTAGGGAATTTCGCGCAACCGGCCAAGCAGATGAACCACCGCAGCCGAGCGCGGATCGTGGATTTGGCGAATGCGATCCGCCGCGACGATGATGGCCGCCAACAACGGCCGCGCGAAGACAAGCCGGGTGGCACCGTGCGCGTCTTTCTTGCCCCGAGCGAGGGCACGGATCGCAAAGCCTTTGAAGCTTGGACACGGGAGGAAATGGCCCGCATCAGTAAAGACCCCACATGGCAGGACGCGGAGGCGATCAAGACCCTCATGATCGAGCGTCACATGGCCGCCGCACGCCTTGGTTTTAGTGAACTGTTTGAACCCCTGAGCAGACCCGACAAGCTCAAGGACGGGTTTCGCGATGGCACCTTGCCCGCGATGCGGCTTTTCACCCACCGGGTCTTGCCTTTGGTGACAGCACAAAAAAATGGGGATGCCTTTGCCGCAATGGCGGTGCTGCACGACTGCTCACCGCTTGTCGATAAGAGATTTATCAGGGCGGTGCGCGGAAGCCAGGCCACTGGCCTCGACGCGGCGCGGGCGGGCGTCGCAGCGCTGATGACGCTATTTAAGGACGAACGGGATCCGATTTGTGCCGAAGTGTTAATGGTCGTGGCCGAGCACCAGTTGTTCCCGATCCCCGAGCAGCTTCGGCCCTGTTTGCCTAACAATAGTCCCATGGCCGACATCCTTGCCGAGCTTGGTCCTTTGTTTGACGAGATGGACCTGCCTGCGCTTGAGGCCACACCACCCACCGAAATCACCATCACCGAGGCCTGGATGCAGGCGCTTGAGGCCCCGTTTTCCCAAGTGGCGCGATACCTCGCCTATGTCGAAGACCGCAGCCCCTATGGCACCCACCAAGGAGTCAAGGGGCTTGAATTTCCCCGGGTTATGGTGATCGCCGACGACGATCGTACACGCTTCAAAGGCCTTGCGTCGTATGAGACGCTGTTCGGGGTGAAGCCCCTTAGCCCAGACGCGCAGAAAAAGGCGGACAAAGGCGAGGAAACTGCGATTGAGCGCACCCGCCGTTTGCTTTATGTCACCTGCACACGGGCCGAAGAGAGCCTAGCGCTTGTGCTGTATTCCGAGGCCCCCGACACGATCCGCAGGTTTCTGCTATCCAACAAATGGATGGTCGAGGATGAGGTCGTGATGGCTGCGGCCAACGGCACCTATCAGGAAGCTGCACCGAAGCACTGAGCTATTTTAGTGATGAATTCAGCCGGGCAATGATGCATCGCATCAGTCTGCTTGGAGCCCAAAGCGGGCGTTGGAAATGATGTCGTGTTCGCAGTCGAAAAGAAAGATTCTGTCAATTTGGGACCAGTAAAGAAATGTTGCCTGTCGGTCTTCTTTACAAAACAAACCCCAATTTCTGTCGTTGAAGCACGGCCTTGGATAACTTCAAAGGTTTTGTATTTTCATAACAACTAAGCGTCGGTCTTCTTCCTATAGTCTTCCATTTTCTTGCGCAGCCACGGCCTACTTCTCTCTATCAACCCGTGCTTTGCTTCCCAATCGAGGCGCGTTTGAATATTATCTTCTTCCGTCCACGGTCTTACCCCTATTCGGGAGGGGCGTACACCTAAGTCAGGGTAACCCTTTGAAAGTGGTAGGAAGCCTTCCATATTCAGAGGGTTACACCCGCTATTCGTCCGCCAAGAATGCTTTCACGGCATCCTTGGTGGGCATGGGAGCAACAGCACCATAGCCTTGCGTTGACAGGGCGGCTGCCGCATTGGCATAGCGTGCGGCTTCGAACGGATCGTCACCGACGGCAATCCGACTAAGGAAAGCCCCGTCAAAGGTGTCGCCTGCCGCCGTAGCGTCAACAGCTTCCACCCGACGTCCCTTGATGCGGCGTCTTTCATCCGCGGTCGCAACCAATGTGCCTTCGGCCCCCAAGGTCAGAGCAACAATGCTGGCTCCCAGTGCGAGATAAAAATCGGCAATGGCGTCAGGATCATCCAAGCCGGTCAAATGCTGGGCATCATCAAGGCCCGGCAAAGCGATGTCGCACTGACTCATGCCCGCATGAATGACCGCGCGTGCCCGCTCAATCGGCCAGAGCTTGAGTCGCAAGTTGGTGTCAAAGGAGACCTTGCCCCCCGCCTTTTTGACCATGTCGATGGCAGTAAAAACCGCGTCGGCTGATGTGTCCGAAATCGCCTGAGAAATGCCGGACACATGGAGGATTTTGCAGGACGCCAAGGCTTCGGCGGGCAAATTCTCAGGCGTCACCTTGCTGCTAGCGGAGCCGGCACGGAAATAGCTGAATTGATGACCATCCGCCCCATGGGTGACAAAATAGATGCCCGTATGGGCGTCTGATACCTGCTTAACTGCACTGGTATCGACCCCTTCGCGCGCCCAGAGATCCATAAAGCTGTCACCAAAGGCATCGGCACCGATATGGGTGAAATAGCCGACGGAAGCGCCTTGTCGTGCTGCAGCAATGGCGCAATTGGAGGTATCCCCCCCATGTCCGGGCAAATAATTGCCGTCTGGTTGCTGGTTGAATTCAAGCAGAGGCTCTCCAAAACAAAGGATATCTGGCATTGCGGGCTCTCACTATTTTTCGAGGAGGGGTGCGGCAAAAGCCGAAGGCCATCGCCGCAACCTGAAAAGGGCCCCCAAGTGTGTTGCACATAAGTGCCTTGCGCACATGAGGGCTCCCGGTTCAATCACTCAGCGGTGTAGCTTTTGCCAACACCGGGGATCTTCCAGATCCGGAAATTCGGAATGTCCGGGTCCTTGAAGTTCATGTCGCCATCAACCCAGAAATGCAGATGGTTGGACACCACATACAGGGCGCCATCCGGCCCCCATGCCAAGGTGTCTGGCCAATTCATGTCTGGATGATGGGCAAAGCGGGACAATTGCCCGGTCTTGCCGTCCAGCTTCATGATGCCGTCCAGCGACAGGGCGGTCATATAGATGTTGCCCTTGTTGTCGGCGGTCATGCCATCGGTGTTGGACGGCAAGGATGTGACCACATCAACGCCATTTTCTATGACGGTTTCGGAGACGCCAAAGTCACGCAGCAAATCGGTATCGAGGCTATAGAGCGTGTTGCCGGTCAGGTTGGTCCAATAGACCGTATCCTTATCGGCAGACAGGGCGATGCCATCGGCGCCGGTCTGCATTCCACCATTCTTCAGCACCTGACGATTGTCGATGTTGAAGAAAAAGTGTGGTTCGTTGTTGGTGAATTTGTGCTGATCCAGAATCCGGCGGGCCTTGTTCGCCTTGGAATCATAGACAATCAGTCCCCCATGCAGCGGATTGCAGAAAATGCCGCTATCGGCGATATAGGCAAAGCCGGTATCATTGTCGACGGCAAGGTCATTGAGGAAAGAGCATTTCGGATCGGCCTCTTCGGCAGAGAAGTTGATCCGCTGGATTTCCTTTTTGGCCTTGATGTCCCAGAGCACAAGCTTGGCATCACCGGGCTTGTTTTCGCCGCCCGCAACATGGCCCTGATCAAGAATCCACATGACATCATTGCGGTCGATCTCGAAGCCAAGAACCGCTTTCA
>NZ_QODK01000018.1 GCF_003324485.1 Cohaesibacter intestini
GCAACAGCCCAGAACCTGCGCAAGATGGCAAAACTGATCCCGATCCCGGCGTGAAACGCCATCAACACCCGCCTTACCGCGCCCGAACTCCCCTCAAAATCTACGACTTTTTCAACGAAATCGGCCCAATCCTGCCATTCGCTAGGAATGATTTTCATGAGCCGGCTTCCCCATTGCTGCCTTTCGAGCGAAGCGCAGCATTTTTAGTCAGCCGAGGGCTGGAGTGCGGACAAAGGTGCCGTTTGTTGAGTGGTTAGCAGGACCAGTTGGCGATGCACCAATCCCACACGGCGTCTACCGTTCTTCGTGATGATTTGGCCCGCTTCCGAGCCAGATAGTAGTTGCCCCGCGCCTCAAAACCTGCCGGACGGACTTCGACTAGGCGATGTGCATCAAGGTCGGCTTGCACAAAGGCGCGGCAGGCGATGGCCACACCCTGTCCGGCCATAGCTGCATCCAGAGCATGGGTGGTCTGGTTGAACACGGCGCCGGGCAGCTTCCCGGCCGTACCAAAGAACTTCGGCCAATGGTCGTGTGCGTCGTGCAGAAGCGGCAGGTCTCCCAATTGCCCCGTCGACAACGGCAATACTGCTTTCCCAATCAGATGCGGACTGGCGACGGCCACGAGTTCCTGCCGGAACAAGAGGTGTGCTTCGACAGTCCCCGGAAAGGGTGGCCGCGTCAGACGCACTACAATATCGACCTGATCCCGGTCGAAGTCGGATACGGCTTCTGTCGCAATGGTTCGAAGCTCGACCTCCGGCAGCGCGGAATTGAGGGCAGGCAACTGCGGGATCAGCAGCTTCGTGGCGAAAGTCGGCGTCACGCTGATCGTGACAGCATCGGGCTGAGCCAGAAGCTGCGTGGTCGCGTCGCCGAGTGTGTCGAAAGCACGGGTCACATCCGCAAGATAAGCCGCTCCTTGGGGGGTCAATGCAACCCCTCTCGGCAAGCGCTGAAACAAGGCGGTGCCGACGTGATCCTCCAGGAGTCGGACTTGCTGGGCAACAGCCCCCTGCGTGACGCCCAGTTCTTCGGATGCTGCGCGGAAGTTCAGCCGCCGCCCAGCGACTTCAAAAGCGCGCAGCGCGTTCAGCGGAGGCAGAGATCGGCGGGAAACGGGCATATTAATCCTGTAGTTTTTCTACAGCATAGCAGGTTTCGTTCTGGCGCGAAAGCTTCGGGTTTATAAGCTATTGTGTATTTCAATAACTCAAAGGAGGCGAAAATGGCTGAAGCAAAAGTGGCACTCATCACCGCAGGCGGCTCCGGCATGGGCGCTGCAACGGCGCGTAAACTCTCCGTCGATGGATACCAGGTCGCGATCCTTTCATCCTCGGGCAAGGGTGAAGCCCTTGCAAAGGAGTTGGGCGGTGTCGGTGTAACCGGGTCCAATCTTGAGAACGACGATGTTCAACGTCTGGTCGATCTCGCAATGGAAAAGTGGGGCCGGGTTGACGCTTTGGTGAACTCGGCCGGTCACGGTCCACGCGCCCCGATCTTGGAAATTACCGATAAGGATTGGCACAAGGGGATGGAGATCTATTTCCTGAGTGCCGTGCGCCCGATCCGTCTCGTGACGCCCATCATGGAGGCACAGGGCGGCGGCGCGATCGTCAATATCTCTACCGCCTGGGCCACCCAACCAACCGCCATGTTCCCGACCTCGACGGCGTTCCGGGCAAGCCTTGGGGCCTTTAGCAAGATCTACTCGGACGAATATGCCTCAAAGGGCATTCGCATCAACAATGTCATGCCTGGCTGGATCGACAGTCTTCCTGAAGTCGATGAGCGTCGCGACAGCGTGCCGATGGAGAGATACGGTAAGTCTGAAGAAATCGCCGCGACCATCGCGTTCCTGCTGTCTGAGGGTGCGGGCTACATCACCGGCCAAAGCATCAGGGTTGATGGCGGTGTGATCCGCTCAGTTTGATTTTTTCCCATTGTTGCCCGTGTCGCCGTCTCGCCCTCTTGGGGCGGGACGCTTGCCAGCTATTACCTGAAAGACTGCCACCATGTTCCGCGCCTACGCTGCGCTTGTTGCGCTCGGCCTCATCTGGGGGTCCAACTTCATCTACATGAAATGGGCAACAGACCTGATTTCTCCGATGCAGACTGTGTTTCTCCGGGTTCTTTTTGGCTTTCTGCCGCTGGCCGTGATCGCGTGGAAGGCCGGGGTAATCACCCGTGATCAACTGCGTTACCTGCCGCACTTTCTGGCCATGTCGTTGCTTGCCACCAGCTTCTACTATTACGGCTTCGTCGCCGGGACCGCTCTTCTGCCGAGCAGTGTGGCGGGCCTTCTCAGTGGTGCTATTCCGATTTTTACGTTCCTCAGTGCCGCAATTTTCCTGCGTGAGGAACGCCCCACTCGGCAGATGGCTGTCGGAGTCACGCTCGGGTTCTTGGGCATCGTGCTAAGCGCCCAGCCTTGGAACGGGACAGATGGTGTCAATCCCCTTGGCGTTTTCTGGATGCTGGCGGGAACGTTGAGCGTCGGCGCGTCCTTCGTCTACGCCCGCCTCTTTCTGTCACCGCTCAAACTCCCGCCTTTGGCTCTTGCGACTTGGCAAACCGGGCTTGCAGTGCTGACGCTTGCGCTTCTGACCAATTTGGGTGGGATCACTGCCATTGCGACAAACACTTATGCCATGTGGGGGGCGATCATCGGCCTGGGTGCCGTGGGAACCGGCGGCGCTTTCCTAATCTACTACTTCATCATCGACAGGCTCGGGCCGGTTCGCGCCGCAGGGGCTACCTATATTGCGCCCGTGGTCGCGGTCATTATTGGCGCGGCTATCGGAGAAGATGTGACTGGTATCGAAGTCCTCGCGCTGGCGCTGATCCTAGGAGGCGTGGTGCTTATCCAGACCGGAAAGCATAATCCTCTTCCGACATTCCGAGCGAAAGTCATCTGAGGGCTAATTTTGTTGAAAAACTAATGTTGCGATGCGGCGAGAATGCTGATTCAATCTTCCCATGGGATGGGGGATTGAAAGCGATGATGGGGCGCCGAGAGAAACAGCAAGCCGAGCTATTTTATGAGTTTTCACTTGAGGGGCACGTGCCTCAGGATCATCTTCTGCGGACTATTGATCGCTTCGTTGATCTGACATCTGTCCGTGACCATCTCCAACCATTCTATAGCCACACAGGCCGCCTCTCGGTCGATCCGGAACTGATGATCCGGATGCTGCTGGTCGGCTATATCAATGGTATCCGCTCCGAGCGGCGTCTTTGCGAAGAGGTTCATCTCAATTTGGCTTATCGATGGTTTTGTCGGCTGGATCTGACCGATCCCGTTCCAGACCATTCGACTTTCTCGAAGAACCGACATGGTCGTTTCCGTGAAAGCAATCTGCTACGGGTGGTATTCGAGGCAGTGGTTGCCCGTTGCATTGAAGAGGGTGTCGTTGGTGGTGAGCACTTTGCGAGCGATGCCAGTCTCATCGAGGCCGATGCCAACAAACAGAATTCTACTGCCAAGGAGGATTGGGATCCTGACAAGATCAATCCAGAGATTGCCTCCCGCGCGGTCAAGGACTATCTCTTTGCTCTGGATGATGAGGCTTTCGGCGCGGCGACAGATGTCGTTCCCAAATTCACTTCACACTCTGATCCATCAAGTCAATGGACAGCGGCCCGTCATGGACCAGCTTTCTTTGCCTATTCAAACAATTATCTTATCGATACGGACCACGCGATCATCGTTGATGTTCAAGCCAGCCGCTCAGTGCGAACTGGCGAGACCTATGCCACGCGGACCATGATTGAACGCGCACATGAGAGGTTTGGTCTTTGGCCGGAGCGATTGATAGCTGATACTGCCTATGGGTCGGCAGAGATGCTGGCATGGCTGGTCTATGATTGGGGAATTGAACCGCATATTCCAGTGATCGACAAATCGAAACGCGATGATGGAACATTCTCGCGGGAAGACTTTGTTTATGAGCGTGAGACGGATTCCTATATCTGTCCGGCAGGCAAGCAACTGCTCAGAAATCGCAGAAAGTTCCAGACCGTTCGTGCGGATCAAAGTGACCTTGATTTTGTCAAATATGGAGCAGCAAAAGCAGACTGCGAAGCCTGTGGCCTCAGGCAACAATGCTGTCCAAAGGGAGCTCCGCGCAGGCTTCTGCGTTCAAAATATGAAGGCGCTCGCCAGATGGCCCGCGACATAGCCAAAACCGAAGATTATGCCATCTCATGCAAGCTGCGAAAGAAGGTCGAGATGCTGTTCGCCCATCTCAAACGCATCTTGGGCCTCAGGCGGCTCAGGTTACGAGGTCCCAATGGAGCCAATGACGAATTCCTCCTAGCAGCAACCGCCCAGAACCTCAGAAAACTTGCAAAGCTCTTCCCAGGCGGACCAAAGCCGCAAACGGCGTGAGGCAATCTCATTCGTCTATTCTTGGAATACCTGAAACCCGACTAGAAAAGGTGAGTTTTTCAACGGTATTGGCCGTTCTGTTGAGTTAAAATGGGCCAAAAACTTTCACATTGTATTGCACCGCACCAGTCCGGTTGGAGCCCAAAGCGACCGTCATTTGATAACGAGGCCTTCGCGAGTGCAATATCACTGTGCATGGAAATGTCGGCCCATTGCATGCCGTTGGCAAATCTTAGATGCCGCATTGCGGCACTCCTACCTTCTTGATTCTGGACATTATGCTGCGTGTTGAAGGCGTTCTATTGATTTGGCCGTTGCCTCGATAATCGCATCGTGCGGAGCGGGTTTGGCGAATAGATATCCCTGGATCTGATCACATCCCAGATCTTGCAGGAGAGACAATTCATCCGTTGTTTCTACCCCTTCGGCAATGATTGTCATTCCAAGACCTTTTCCCAGAGCAATTATGCCTTTCAAGACATGTTGCATCTTTTCGGAATCTGGCGCACCCGCTACAAACAGACGATCAATTTTCAACTTGTCAAACGGCAACTGGATCAAATAGCCAAGTGAGGAATAACCGGTTCCGAAGTCATCAAGCGCAAGGGTTACGCCAACAGCTTTGAGCTTGGCCAAGGTTCTGCGAACAGATGTTTCTGCATGGTTCACAAACAGGCTCTCTGTCAGTTCCAAGCATAGCAAATGGGGGGGGTGGCCGGTCTCTTCGAGGATTTCTTTGACTTCCTGTTCTATATTGCCTTGCCAGATTTGCGCCGCCGAAACATTCACTGCCACCTCATAGGGTTGGTGCCCTTCTTCGATCCATTGTTTGGCAACGATCATGCTTTCCCTCAAGATCCAGCTGCCAATATCACAAATCAGAATAGGAACCCCTCGAGTCGGCGGTTGGAACGAGAGGCGTGCCGGAATGTTGAAGTGATGTGGCTAACAGGCCGTCTTGTTCCAGATCACAAGACTATCGCTGATTTCCGACGTGACAACGGGCCAGCTATCCGTAGAACTTGTGCGCAGTTCGTGGAGCTTTGTCGCCGGATAGGTATGCTGAGTGGCGTCTGCATCGCCGTTGATGGCAGTAAGTTTAAGGCAGTGAATAATCGTGTGCAATTTCACAAAAAACAAGATTTCCAGCCGTCTTGCTCACCTCGAAGCAGATGCAGAGCGCTATATCAAGGAAATGGCCCGGCTCGACAATCAGGAAGAAGGCCAAATCCGTTCAGAAAAGGTGGCACACCTTGCGCGCCGTCAGAAACGAATTCGCGAAGAGATTGATCGATTAAAAGCCCTTGAGGCAGCGCTACCGGAAGCACCTGACGGCCAAATATCCCTGACTGACCCTGATGCCCGTGCTATGGCGACAAGCGCCCGTTTGAGTGGGCTGGTCGGTTACAACGTTCAAAGTGCCGTCGATACTGATACCCACCTGATTATCGCGCATGATGTCACGAACCAAGGATTTGATCGCACACAATTGCTACCCATGGCGATATCCGCTCAAAAGGTTCTTGGGCGCAAGAAAGTGCATGTCATTGCCGACAAGGGATACTTCAGTGGCACCCAAATATTTGCGTGCCATGAAGCGGGTATTTCAGTAACCGTGCCACGCCCAGAAACATCCGGCAATCGCCGAAAAGGCAAGTTTGTGAAGGCTGACTTCCATTATGACGCCGAACGCGATGTCTATCTTTGCCCGGCTGGGCGCGAGTTGATCTATCGATACACACGGCAAGAAGGTGGACTGGATGTTCGCCGCTACTGGATCAATGAATGCCAGAATTGCGAGTTTCAGGATCAGTGCACCAGTGGCAAGGAACGCCGGATCAGCCGTTGGGAACATGAATATCTGGTTGATGAGATGCGCGGTCGGTTGGGCCGTGATCCCGATCCTATGACTTTGCGGCGATGTACGGTCGAGCACCCGTTTGGCACTATAAAGGCATGGATGGGATCAACCCATTTCCAAATGCGTCGATTAAAGAATGTCAGGACG
>NZ_QODK01000019.1:0-2500 GCF_003324485.1 Cohaesibacter intestini
AAAAAACCCCGGTGTCTGGTGAACACCGGGGTTTTTTTTATGATTTGCTTTTAACAGGCCTGGCGGCGACCTACTCTCCCGCGTCTTAAGACGAAGTACCATTGGCGCGGAGGCGTTTGACTTCCGAGTTCGGGATGGGATCGGGTCTGGGAGCCTCGCCATGACCACCAGGCCGGTTAAAAGCAAATTTGAGAAGCTGGTGCTTACGCTTTCAGTGATTGTTCTACGAACAATGCACTTTCCGCTGTATTTTACGCGTTTCCGCTTTGCGGAAATCGCTTGAATGAACATTGATAAATGGGAGTGATCAAGCCGATCGAGCTATTAGTACCGGTAAGCTTCGTATGTTGCCATACTTCCACACCCGGCCTATCGACGTGGTGGTCTTCCACGGCTCTGATAGGGAGAACTTGTCTCAAGGTGGGCTTCCCGCTTAGATGCTTTCAGCGGTTATCCCTTCCGCACATAGCTACCCTGCAATGCGGCTGGCGCCACAACAGGTCCACCAGAGGTGCGTCCAACCCGGTCCTCTCGTACTAGGGTCAGCTCCTTTCAATTCTCCTGCGCCCACGGCAGATAGGGACCGAACTGTCTCACGACGTTCTGAACCCAGCTCACGTACCGCTTTAATTGGCGAACAGCCAAACCCTTGGGACCTGCTCCAGCCCCAGGATGCGATGAGCCGACATCGAGGTGCCAAACAATGCCGTCGATATGGACTCTTGGGCATCATCAGCCTGTTATCCCCGGAGTACCTTTTATCCGTTGAGCGATGGCCCTTCCACACGGGACCACCGGATCACTATGACCGACTTTCGTCTCTGCTCGACTTGTCAGTCTCGCAGTCAGGCTGGCTTATGCCATTGCACTCGACGACCGATTTCCGACCGGTCTGAGCCAACCTTCGCGCGCCTCCGTTACTCTTTGGGAGGCGACCGCCCCAGTCAAACTACCCACCATGCGCTGTCCCGGATCCGGATAACGGACCGCGGTTAGACAGCCATGACAACAAGGGTGGTATTTCAAGGATGGCTCCATCCGAGCTGGCGCCCGAACTTCAAAGCCTACCACCTATCCTACACATGCCAACACAACTGTCAGCGCAAAGCTATAGTAAAGGTTCACGGGGTCTTTCCGTCTGACCGCAGGAACCCCGCATCTTCACGGGGAATTCAATTTCACTGAGTCTATGCTGGAGACAGCGGGGAAGTCGTTACGCCATTCGTGCAGGTCGGAACTTACCCGACAAGGAATTTCGCTACCTTAGGACCGTTATAGTTACGGCCGCCGTTTACCGGGGCTTCAATTCGATGCTCTCACATCTCCTCTTAACCTTCCGGCACCGGGCAGGCGTCAGACCCTATACGTCGCCTTGCGGCTTCGCAGAGCCCTGTGTTTTTGATAAACAGTCGCAACCCCCTGGTCTGTGCCACCCACCAAAAGTTGCCTTCTGATGGGTCTCCCTTCTCGCGAACTTACGGGAGCAATTTGCCGAGTTCCTTCAGCATAGTTCTCTCAAGCGCCTTGGTATACTCTACCTGTCCACCTGTGTCGGTTTAGGGTACGGTCTAATGTGGGTGCTATTTCCTGGAACTCCTACGCTGCATCATCAATCCAATAAGACAATACAACTACCGGAATTCGTCACATCCCACTGGTTGAGGAATATTAACCTCATTCCCATCGACTACGCATTTCTGCCTCGCCTTAGGGGCCGACTAACCCTGCGCTGATTAGCATTGCACAGGAACCCTTGGACTTTCGGCGAGAGTGTCTCTCACACTCTTTATCGTTACTCATGTCAGCATTCGCACTTCTGATACTTCCAGGTGCCCTCACGGGTCACCCTTCATCAGCCTACAGAACGCTCCGCTACCGCGCACTTACGTGCACCCGCAGCTTCGGTGCATGGCTTTAGCCCCGTTACATTTTCGGCGCAAAGACCCTTATTTAGACCAGTGAGCTGTTACGCTTTCTTTAAATGATGGCTGCTTCTAAGCCAACATCCTGGTTGTTTTGGGATCCTCACATCCTTTCCCACTTAGCCATGACTTAGGGACCTTAACTGGCGGTCAGGGTTGTTGCCCTCTCCACTACGGACGTTAGCACCCGCAGTGTGTCTGCTGAACAGTACTCTTGGGTATTCGGAGTTTGATTAGGTTTGGTAAGACGGTGAGTCCCCCTAGCCCATTCAGTGCTCTACCCCCCAAGGTATTCATTCAACGCTCTACCTAAATAGATTTCGCGGAGAACCAGCTATCTCCGGGTTTGATTGGCCTTTCACCCCTAGCAACAAGTCATCCCCGCCTTTTTCAACAGGCGTGGGTTCGGTCCTCCAGTGCGTGTTACCGCACCTTCAACCTGCTCATAGCTAGATCACCCGGTTTCGGGTCTAATCCATCGAACTTGCGCCCTATTAAGACTCGCTTTCGCTGCGCATACACCTAACGGCTTAAGCTTGCTCGATAAATTAAGTCGCTGACCCATTATACAAAAGGTA
>NZ_QODK01000020.1 GCF_003324485.1 Cohaesibacter intestini
GAATCGGGTTGGGCAAGGCCGGTTTCAAGCCTACTCAGCAGGTTCGACACCGACAGGGGAGGTTCATCCCCGGACATTAGCATTGCTGAAGAGAATGAATTTCGACACCGGCTTTGCTCGTTCCAAAGGTTGGGATGAGTTCGCAGTACCGGAAGCTCCTAAGTTGGATTTTGTTTTCACGGTTTGCGACAACGCAGTCGGAGAAGTGTGCCCAATTTGGCCGGGCCAGCCGATGACAGCCCATTGGGGCGTTCCAGACCCTGCGCATATCGAAGGCACGGATACCGAAATTGCTCTGGCATTCTCCGATTCCTACAGGATGCTATTTTCAAGAATTTCGATCTTCACTGCCCTTCCTTTGGCTAGCATTGACCGCATGTCTCTTCAGACAAAACTTGATGAAATCGGAAAATCAAAAGAGAAAGCTGACGAATGTCCGTAGATGCAAATACCAGCGCCAACACTTCCGAACCTGGGGGAATTGGCTTTTTTGAGAAATGGCTGTCCATTTGGGTTGCCCTGTCGATTGCGGCAGGATTGATTCTCGGCGAACTTTTCCCAAGCCTGTTTGGAACACTTGCGGCACTTGAATATGCCCATGTCAATCTTGTGGTCGCTGTGCTCATCTGGGCGATGGTCTATCCGATGATGGTGTCGGTCGATTTCTCCAGCATCAGCCATGTGGCTGATGAACCGAAGGGACTGTTGATCACGCTCGTAGTCAACTGGCTGATCAAACCTTTCACGATGGCCGTTCTGGGCGTTGTATTTTTCAAATATCTGTTCGCAGATATGATGTCCGCGGCTGATGCAGATTCCTATATCGCAGGTCTTATTCTGCTTGGAGCTGCTCCCTGTACCGCGATGGTCTTTGTGTGGTCTCAGCTCACCCGTGGAGATGCCAACTACACCCTCGTTCAGGTCAGTGTGAACGATTTGATCATGGTGGTCGCATACGCGCCTATAGTCGCTCTTCTTTTGGGCGTCACGGATATTCCTGTGCCTTGGGACACACTGATTCTGAGTGTCGTTCTGTATGTGGTTGTGCCGCTGGTTGCCGGTTACCTGACGCGCAAGGCTCTTGTATCAGGCAGCAAAACCGATGAAGCAGTCGCTCAGTTCACTTCCAAACTGAAGCCAATCTCCGTGATCGGACTCTTGGCAACCGTGGTTCTGCTCTTCGGCTTCCAAGGCGGTGTCATTCTATCCCGGCCCATCCTCATTGCGCTGATTGCGATCCCGCTATTACTGCAATCCTACGGCATTTTTGCCATTGCCTATGTTGCAGCATGGTTCATGAAAGTGCCATTCAGAATCGCGGCCCCTTGCGCACTCATTGGAACCTCCAATTTCTTTGAACTGGCCGTTGCGGTCGCTATCGGCCTTTTCGGTCTTAACTCAGGAGCCGCTTTGGCCACTGTTGTAGGTGTTCTTGTTGAAGTGCCGGTGATGCTTTCCCTTGTTGCATTCGCAAACAGGACCCGCCAGCACTTTCCGGCATTAGGAAAATGAAAGGGATCGACTATGGCACAACATAAGCACTGCTATGGAACTATGTTTCACGACAGTCTGCATTTTGAAACAAACGAGAATATGGCAGGAAAGGTCTTTTCATTCGAAGTTGAAAATGCTGGCCTCACACGCTCAGATCGCCATGTCAAAGCCAGTATTCCAGAATGGGATGAGTGTCGATCATGTGAAGAGTTTGATCATTGCTACAAACTTTGCGTTGCCAAGCTGATGCTGGAAACCGCCATAGCGAGACGTTGATCGAAGAAAGAAACAAACAATGACCGTTGTAATTCATCACAATCCCGATTGCGGAACATCCCGCAATGTCTTGGAGATCATCAAAATGACGGGCAACCAGCCAGTCGTCATCGAATACCTCAATGATGGTTGGACAAAGCCACAGCTAATTGCTCTTTTTGCAGCGGCAAATCTCACACCGAGACAGGCTTTGAGAACTTCAAAATCTCCTGCAAAGGAGTTGGGGGTGACCAATCAATCTGTTCCAGATGATGAGATTCTAGAACAGATGCTGAAGCATCCGGTTCTGGTTAATCGCCCGATCGTCTGCACTCCCAAAGGCGTCAGGCTATGTCGGCCATCTGAAGCCGTGTTTGAATTGTTGGATGTTGCCTCCGGCACTGAATTCGTGAAGGAAGACGGAGAAAAAATCGTCGTTCCATGATCTATGAGGTGGCTCGAACTAGACGTATCGAACCACCCTTCCTGCAGTAGAGGCTAGTTCTTCGGATAGACCAAAAGAATTTTCGAATGGCCCGTGTGGATAGCTCCCGCATTGCAAGACATTTTGACCTGACTGCACAGCTAGTCAGAAGCAGACGTGTGTTTGGCCTGTTTGCGCGGCTCACGTGGCAGCTAGCCTTGATGGTTTCCGCAACCCAAGTCCCATACGGCTTATCGGACAACGCCGTGTCTTTAACATTCGACGGGATTTCCTGGTTGGCGGGCTGACAGTGCTCCATCATTTCAATGGTCTTGCTATTATACCTGATTGTTTCTCTGTTGCGATCTTTAGGTTGGGGAGAACTCCATATCGCACACCCAGCGACAGCCGACCACATCGGGATCGAGTTGTTTGAGTTTAAAGGCAATCATGCTCCAGACAACAACCTGAATTACCAGCAACATGGAACCTTTCACTTTGCCATTCAGGATCCAAATCTAGATCTTATGGCCAAGATCATTGCCGCTGGCGGCAAACAACGTATGCCGGTCCGGGAATATTTCCCCGATGTAAAACCTTATAGCATGGTCTATGTTGAGGACCCGTTCGGGATCGTATTCGAGCTTTATAGCCACAGCTATGAACTCACCTATTCGGGAGGGGCCTACACCTAGTTCAGGGTAACCCTCTGAAAGTGGTAGGAAGCCCACCATGTTCAGAGGGTTACACCCGCTATTCGTCCGCCAAGAATGCTTGAACGGCATCCTTGGTGGGCATGGGAGCAACGGCTCCATAGCCTTGCGTCGACAGAGCTGCCGCCGCATTGGCATAGCGTGCGGCTTCGAACGGATCGTCACCGGCGGCAATCCGACTAAGGAAAGCCCCGTCAAAGGTGTCGCCTGCCGCCGTTGCGTCAACAGCTTCCACCCGACGTCCCTTGATGCGGCGTCTTTCATCCGCGGTCGCAACCAATGTGCCTTCGGCCCCCAAGGTCAGAGCAACAATGCTGGCTCCCAGTGCGAGATAAAAATCGGCAATGGCGTCAGGATCCTCCAAGCCGGTCAAATGCTGGGCATCATCAAGGCCCGGCAAAGCGATGTCGCACTGACTCATGCCCGCATGAATGACCGCACGCGCCCGCTCAATCGGCCAGAGCTTGAGTCGCAAGTTGGTGTCAAAGGAGACCTTGCCCCCCGCTTTTTTGACCATGTCGATGGCAGCAAAGACCGCGTCTGCGGATGTGTCGGAAATTGCCTGAGAAATGCCGGACACATGGAGGATTTTGCAGGATGCCAAGGCTTCAGCGGGCAAATCCTCGGACGTCACCTTGCTGCTGGCGGAGCCGGCACGGAAATAGCTGAATTGATGACCATCCGCCCCATGGGTGACAAAATAGATGCCCGTATGGGCGTCTGATACCTGCTTAACTGCACTGGTGTCGACCCCTTCGCGCGCCCAGAGATCCATAAAGCTGTCACCAAAGGCATCGGCACCGATATGGGTGAAATAGCCGACGGAAGCGCCTTGCCGTGCAGCAGCAATGGCGCAATTGGAGGTGTCGCCCCCATGTCCGGGCAAATAATTCCCGTCTGGTTGCTGGTTGAATTCAAGCAGTGGCTCTCCAAAACAAAGGATATCTGGCATTGCGGGCTCTCACTATTTTTCGAGGAGGGGTGCGGCAAAAGCCGAAGGCCATCGCCGCGACCTGAAAAAGGACCCCCAAGTGTGTTGCACATAAGTGCCTTGCGCACATGAGGGCTCCCGGTTCAATCACTCAGCGGTGTAGCTTTTGCCAACACCTGGGATCTTCCAGATCCGGAAGTTCGGAATGTCCGGATCCTTGAAGTTCATGTCGCCATCAACCCAGATATGCAGATGGTTGGACACCACATACAGGGCGCCATCCGGCCCCCATGCCAGGGTATCTGGCCAATTCATGTCTGGATGATGGGCAAAGCGGGACAATTGCCCGGTCCTGCCGTCCAGCTTCATGATGCCGTCCAGTGACAGGGCGGTCATATAGATGTTGCCCTTGTTGTCGGCGGTCATGCCATCGGTGTTGGACGGCAAGGATGTGACCACATCAACGCCATTTTCGATAACGGTTTCGGAGACTTCAAAGTCACGCAACAAATCGGTATCGAGGCTATAGAGCGTGTTGCCGGTCAGGTTGGTCCAATAGACCGTATCCTTATCGGCAGACAGTGCGATGCCATCGGCGCCGGTCTGCATGCCACCATTCTTCAGCACCTGACGGTTGTCGATATTGAAGAAAAAGTGTGGTTCGTTGTTGGTGAATTTGTGCTGATCCAGAATCCGGCGTGCCTTGTTCGCCTTGGAATCATAGACAATCAGCCCCCCATGCAGCGGATTGCAGAAGATGCCGCTGTCGGCGATATAGGCAAAGCCGGTATCATTGTCGACGGCAAGGTCATTGAGGAAAGAGCATTTCAGATCGGCCTCTTCGGCAGAGAAGTTGATCCGCTGGATTTCCTTGTTGGCCTTGATGTCCCAGAGCACAAGCTTGGCATCACCGGGCTTGTTTTCGCCGCCCGCAACATGGCCCTGATCAAGAATCCACATGACATCATTGCGGTCGATCTCGAAGCCAAGAACCGCTTTCA
>NZ_QODK01000021.1 GCF_003324485.1 Cohaesibacter intestini
GCTGCAAACGGTGCGAAACAACCGCTCAGATGATGCGTGATGCAGCAGAAAAGCTCGGCCTTGAAGCCACTATTGAAAAAGTCACCGATCCGAAAGAAATTGCCATGGCTGGTGTGATGTCGACACCTGGCATTTCGGTCGATGGCAAGCTGGTTCATTCTGGTGGTCTGCCCGATGAGAGCAAACTCGAAGGTTGGCTAAAAGGCTGAATGTTGCAAATCAATAAGGCAATAGGTGATGTTGCATCGTGATAGCACCACTTGCTTCAGCTTTTGACCCTAACCATACATTGGCTTCCAATGGGGCGAATGACAGGTAATGGGATGTACCGGCTGCTTCCCCCAACTCAGCAGGTTATAGTTTGACTGTTTCAACTGCAGATTAGGAGAAGTGGCATGACGAAGAAAGCAATTGATGCATTGATGTCGATTGGCATCGATATCGGCAAGGACACATTCCATCTTGTTGGCTTTGATTTTGACGGCCAGCTTGTTCTGCGTAAGAAGATCAAACGACTGGCCTTGCTGCAGACCTTCGAAACTCTGCCAAGATGCGTCGTTGGCATGGAAGCGTGCCTCAGCGCTCACTTTGTCAGTCGATCCTTGCGCAAACTCGGGTTCAAACCTCGGATCATCCCTGCCATTTATGTGAAGCCCTTCATCAAGGGCCAGAAGAATGACTACAATGATGCTGAGGCCATTGCGGAGGCAGCCTTGCGGCCGAACTTGCCGACAGTGCCAGAGAAAAGCCAGGACCAGCTCGACCTGCAAGCACTCCATCGTGTCAGGTCCCGCCTGGTGTCCCGCCGGACTGCAACGATAAACCAGATCCGCGCCTTTCTGATTGAACAAGGCATCACGGTGCGTAAGGGGCTGCGGGCTTTGAAGAATTCCTTCGAAACCATTCTCGAACAGCGCAAAGATGAGGTCTCTCCCCGAATGCGCAAAATTCTGTTCGGTCTTTATGGAGACTGGCTCTGGCTCGATGACAGGATCGAGGCTGTCTCCAAAGAGATAGAAGAGATCAGTCAGAGGGAAGAGAATTGCGTCAACGTGATGACGATTCCCGGGATCGGCCCGATGATCTCGACGGCGATGGTTGCTGCGATAGGGACTGGAGAGGCTTTTGATCGAGGCCGTGATTTTGCTGCATGGGTTGGTCTGGTTCCAAGGCAATACAGCACCGGAGGTCGAACGATCCTCGGTCGAATATCCAAGAGGGGCAGCCGATATTTACGCATGCTCTTCGTTCAGGCAGCCAAGGTCATCCTGATGAGAACCAATCGATGGCCAGACTTCAGTTTTGGTGAGTGGCTAACACGAGCATCAGAACGAATGCATCGCAACAAGTTGGCTGTCGCTTTGGCCAATAAGCTGGCCCGGATGGCCTGGAGTATCCTCAAACACAAAACGACGTTTGATGCGCCAAGAAATGCGGTCGAGATTGGAATCTGAAACCATTTTCGGCCTCAAAGGAGTTCGCGATAGACTGACTGCATGGAACGGAAAAATACGCCCCCAGAATCTGACGGCCCTTTCGGTCAATATGGACCTTGCCGGTAATGAGATCACGGTGCGAGCGTAACCCCAACAAGGCCACGACCCGCGTGTCGATCAATAGGCCGGATACATATGAGCGACTTCCAGCGACATGCAAAGAAATCTCTTGCGAACAGCAGCCGGTACATACATTGGGGCCGCCACTCTCAAATAGGTTACTGAAAATGCTGCGCTTCGCTCGAACGGCAGCAATGGGGAAGTCGCCTTGCAGTACATGCCGCCGCCGAACGCCAGGTAATGGGATGTACCGGCTGCTTCCCCCAACTCAGCAGGTTATAGTTTGACTGTTTCATCTGGTTGGTTTTGATTTTGACGGCCAACTTGTTCTGCGCAAGAAGATAAAACGACTGGCTTTGTCGCAGACCTTCGAAACGCTTCCAAGATGCGTTGTCGGCATGGAAGCTTGCCTGAGCGCCCACTTTGTCAGTCGATCCTTGCGCAAGCTCGGGTTCAAGCCTCGGATCATTCCTGCCATTTATGTGAAGCCGTTCATCAAGGGGCAGAAGAATGATTATAACGACGCCGAGGCCATAGCAGAGGCCGCCTTGCGTCCGAACTTGCCGACAGTGCCAGAGAAAAGCCAGGATCAGCTCGACCTGCAAGCGCTCCATCGCGTCAGGTCCCGCTTGGTGTCCCGCCGAACAGCAACGATAAACCAGATCCGCGCCTTCCTGATTGAGCAAGGGATTACCGTTCGTAAGGGGCTGCGGGCTTTGAAGAATTCCTTCGAAACCATTCTCGAGCAGCGCAAGGATGAGATTTCTCCCCGAATGCGCAAAATCCTGTTCGGTCTTTATGGTGACTGGCTCTGGCTTGACGACAGAATTGAAACCGTTTCCGGCGAGATAAAAGACATCAGCCAGAGGGAAGAAAACTGCGTCAATGTGATGACGATCCCTGGCATCGGCCCTATGATCTCGACGGCGATGGTCGCTGCGATCGGAACAGGAGAGGCCTTTGAGCGCGGTCGTGATTTTGCCGCATGGGTTGGTCTGGTTCCAAGGCAATACAGTACAGGAGGGAGAACGATCCTTGGCCGAATATCCAAGCGAGGCAGCCGATATTTACGCATGCTCTTCGTTCAGGCAGCAAAGGTCATCCTGATGAGGACCAATCGATGGCGAGACTTCAGCTTTGGGGAATGGCTAACACGAGCATCAGAACGGATGCATCGCAATAAGTTGGCTGTGGCATTGGCCAACAAATTGGCCCGGATGGCCTGGAGTATCCTCAAACACAAAACGCCGTTTGATGCGCCAAGAAATGCGGTCGTGGTGGGTATCTGAAAACACTCTCGACCTCAAAGGAGTTCGCGATAGACAGATTGCATGGAACGGAAACATTACGCCCCCAGAATCTGACGGCCTCTTCGGTGACCATATCCACCCGATTGGCTCTGTTCGGTTTGCGGCGCGTCTTCTCCAAAAGGGCTTCAACGCCGCCCTCGTCGACGGCGCTTTTGTAGCGATAGAAAGTATCCCGGGAATAGCCCATCACCTGACAGGCTTTCGAGACATTGCCAAGCTCTTCAGCCAAGTTCAAAAGGCCGGCTTTGTGTTTGATGATCTTGTCAGTAGAATGCAACATGGTGGTCATCTTTCGTTTTGAGGTTGGGTTTGCACCACCATCAAAACGGATAACCACTATCTCTATCAAGAGATGTCCCGCCCTCTTTTGGCTTCGGCTGAAAGAGGGTGGTGTCAGATCAAGTCGAGACTTCTACACATTAATGCTCGGAGCACCTCATAATTCTTGCATCCATTGCACTCAATAAAACTTCGTTGCCGATCAATACCATCTCAGCGTCAGGAACAACAACCGCGCCGCCTTGTACATAACGAGTTCTGAATGGTCTGTCATAAGTCTTGTCCAAAAGGTCGAGGTGTGGGAAATATGCTCTCCATTGGTTATCTAGACTGATTATTTCACTCCCAGTTGCTCTTGATTGGATTTCCTCAGGAAGCTGTCGGTGCTGGGTTAGTGCTATCAATAGTTTTACGAATCTTCCTTCATGAAACTGGCCCTTTGCAGCTTGGTATGCATCATATGTATTGTGACCAAATTTCTTAAGTTCCTTGGAGCTTTTTCCAACACCACGCAGCATTGCTTTCAAAGTAAGTTCTGCCGCCATACCACAACTCTGTAACAACGGGCCCATGTAGAAACTCTGATTGCGGCCATTTTGATGTTTAAGCAAAACTCTGGCAGCAAACTGATAACTCCAAGCCCATTGCAAGTGCCCTGAAACTCCCATTTCATCATCAGGAGTTTCTACTGGCCAAGTGTCGACCAATTGAATTTTGTCATCGGCTTCTGTGGTCATTACTTTTGTTCTCCTAGTTGTGCAATACCTCTAAAGAGCCCTCTGAGAATTGATGCCCTTCCATTCCCTTGAGCCCGAATTTGGCTTTTGAAGCGGTTTTATGGGGTCATTTCACACCATTTCCAGCCTCTATTCACGCCGATTGCCCATTGCTTTGCCGAA
>NZ_QODK01000022.1 GCF_003324485.1 Cohaesibacter intestini
AGCCTTGGAAATCTGGATGATGATGCAGATAGACGTCCTCGATAGTCCTGATTGACGTTGCAAAGAAGCTTGCTGCATCAGACGGAGATGAACCTTTCTGCATCGCCCAAGTAATTGCCGTGTGTTTCAGGGTATGGCGAGTAATACCTTCTATTTGGGCATCGCGACAAATCCGAGCCCAAGCCGTTTTGATGTCTTCCACTTTCGTCCCATGATAGGCAACAACATAGTTCGGGCGGTTTTCGCGCCACAAACGCGCATGCAGAGCGAGTTGCCTCGGAAGACGGGCTGGTGTGCGTTCCTTTTTCGTTTGAAGTTCTCCGCTACCAGCGCGTTAGAGAATTCCCTGTTCTAAATCGATATGCCCTGCGTGGTCAGATTTTCCCCACCCCAGCTTAAGAATGGCACCTTTGCGCGTGCCGGTATACAGCACCGCCCATTAAGCTTCATTTCGTTCGAATGGCAGGTTAGCCTTGCTTCCATACGGCAAATTAGTCCACTCATCTGTCTCCCAGTACCCGAAAATGCTGCACTACGTTCGAATGGCCGCAATAGGGAAGCTGGCTTCTGGGATTTAGTGCCAGCCGAGTGTCCGGTATGGGCCGTTTTGGACATTAGGAACAATATTCGTATATTCGAAATTTAATTATTACTTAAAAGATGACTGTCATCGTTCTTAAAGCCCGATTTGGTGGAGAGAGACTATGGCAATCGCAAGCTTTTTCAAGAAGTTCAGCCCGACTGAAGATCGCAAATCCGACATTTCATCCGATCCCGTCCTTGCGACACCCACCGAGGTACCATTTGAAGACAAAGTGAACACGCTCCGGATCAAGGAAAGCACTGGTGATCTGTCTGGATTGACCAAGGAGGATTTCCTCTTTGACGGCCAGCAGGCGAAGCTGGCAACGGCTTTCATTTCTCCGCATCTGGATTTTGACGCGACGGTCCGCAAGCTGAATGCTCTGTGCGGGACCACCAAGCTGATTTGCGTCACGACGGCAGGGGAATTGTGCAATTGCTCCGATCGCCAGCTTTATCGTGATGCCTCCGGCAACTGGAAGACCCTCACCTTGCAGATTTTCCCACCAGATCTTATTGGTGATGTGTCGATCCATACCGTCGCGCTGCATAATGATGATATTCGTTCGGGCAAGCCAACCCGCAAGCGGTCGGACCGCATTAACGCGATTGCCAAGGATGTTGAACGCCTGAAGGTGCCCTTCACCATTCGTCCGGAAGAGGTGTTTGCGCTCACTTTCATTGATGGCTTATCGGCCAGTGAAAACTATCTGATGGAAGGCGTCTATCAGTCCGGGCGCTTCCCTTGCCTGTTTATCGGCGGATCGGCCGGCGGCAAGCTGGATTTTGTTGAAACCAAGATCGCCAATGGCACCCAAGTCCTGCAAAATCATGCGGTGATTGTGTTTGTCAAGGTGGCCGCCGGGCGCCGCTATGGGGTCTTCAAAAGCCAGAATTTCAAGAAGTCGGCGCATTCCTTCCTGATTGCCGATGCCAATCCTGATCTCCGGGTGGTTCATAGCGTGGTCAACCGCAAGACGGGGGATCTGGAACCGATGACGGAAAGCCTGGCTCGTCATTTCAATGTCCCCGTGACCAAGCTGGCGGAGAAGCTCGCGGGGAAATCCTTCGGCATCGAGCTGGATGGTGAAATCTTTGTTCGTTCGGTTGCTGCCATTCAGCCAGAGGCCGAGCAAATCGCCTTTTATTGCGACGTCAATACCGGGGACGAGTTGTTCCTGCTGGAGGCAACGGATTTCACCCAGCAGACCCGCAGCGATTTGCAGGCCTTCATGCAGGGCAAATCCAAGCCGCTGGGAGCCATTCTCAATGACTGCATTTTGCGTCGGCTCAACAATCAGCAAAAGACCAACAGCCTGTCCGATCTTTGGAATTGCCCTGTGGCTGGCTTTTCGACATTCGGTGAATTGTTCGGCATCAATGTCAACGAAACCCTCTCGGCGATTGTGTTTTTCGACGATCGCGACGGCAAGCATGAAGACAAATATCTCGATAATTTCACGACCCACTATTCCCGCTACAACAACTATTTCACAAAGTGCCAGCTTGCCGGGGCCAATATGGTCAATGACCTGAGGAATGAGATTATCACGGCGATGAGCGAGCGCCTTAATCACATGAGCGAAATTCAGGCCGTTCTTAGCAACACGCGGAATATGCGCGATTCGCTCTATTCCATTCGTAGTTCCATTTCGGGCGTCTCGGACAAGCAGGAGCAGGGCCAGAAGCAATCAAGCCAGATGGATGATGCAGCGGATCTGGCGAACCAGTTCGAGCAGCTCTCCAGCGCGATGGCCGGATTGCGGGAAATCCTGTCGATTATCGACGGGATTACGGGTCAAACCAATCTGCTCGCCCTGAACGCCACCATTGAAGCCGCCAGAGCGGGGCAAGCGGGCCGCGGCTTTGCTGTGGTTGCCTCCGAGGTCAAGCAGTTGGCGGGCGACACCAAATCCACCCTCACCCATACAGAAGAAAGCATTGGGGACATGGAGACATCCCTGTCCAATCTGGGGCAATTGATCGAACGGACACGGGACCGGTTTGTGAATGAGGGCGAACGCTACAAATCGACCATCCAGCAAATTGACGACATGATCTCCGATCCTGACGGCATCGACAAGACGCTGAGCGAACTCAGCGACATTGTGGAAACGCAGGTTCAGGCGACCCATGACATCAATGAGCAATTGGCCAAATTGGCCCAAATTGGCGCGTCAGCGGCTTGATCTCCGAAAATGTCGCACCTCGTTCGAACGGCTGCGATTGGGAGGATGCCCTTCAGTAGGCGCAGACAATCGAGTGCCTCCTAAGGGCCGCGAATGCCAGTCACGCCCCCAGATGCGCAATTTCTGGCAATGATGCACCGCATCAGTCGGGTTCGAGCCCAAGGTGGACATTGAAATTGGTAGTATCTTCGCAGCCGCAACAAAGCTAGATCGGCAAACGCGTCCCAAACCAGACATTGGTTGGCTAGCATATGCTATAGGCTAGTTTCCCCATTCCTGTCGTTGGAGCGAAGCGCAGCATGTTGGGACTTTCCCTTCTTTTAATCAAATGACACGCATTCATTAGCCGAATTGTCTGTATGCAGGCTTTTCGGCATAATTGGGTTTACCAATATGCATCATGAGGGCATGATTCAAGCGGTCGCGCGTGAAAACTCTAGTGGTATAGGAATACGTTCTTGAAGCAAGCCTGCATGGGAAATTTCGTTCTTACCATTATGAGGGAAGGAACTTGCAATCAGATCGTCTAGAACCTCAATTGGAACAGGACGACTGAATAGATATCCTTGAAAATGGACGCATCCAGCTTGCTGCAGAATGAGAAGCTGGCTCTCTTCTTCAACGCCCTCCGCAATAATATCCAATTTGAGTGTTTGGCCCAGGTGAATGATTGTATCGAGGATAGCTGAGCTTCTCTCGTCAGTTTGCATATCTCGCACAAACGATTGGTCAATCTTCAACTGGTCCAACGGAAGGTGCTTGAGGAAGCTTAGCGAAGAATAACCAGTGCCGAAGTCATCCAAAGACCAACGAATGCCGATCTCTTTCAGAGCAAGCATTTTTTCTGTTGCTTCTTCAAGATCTCCCACCAAGGCGCTCTCGGTGAGTTCAAAGTCCAGTTTAGCCCATCTCATTCATGAGGTTGCCCCATTTTCTGCCTGTGATTTTGGCCGCAGTTCATCGTTGCGCATGAAGTGCGCGAAGAATGCCTTTATTTTTGGAATGGGTTGGAGGTGACAATTACGGGTTCA
>NZ_QODK01000023.1 GCF_003324485.1 Cohaesibacter intestini
AGCCTTGGAAATCTGGATGATGATGCAGATAGACGTCCTCGATAGTCCTGATTGACGTTGCAAAGAAGCTTGCTGCATCAGACGGAGATGAACCTTTCTGCATCGCCCAAGTAATTGCCGTGTGTTTTAGGGTATGGTGTGAGATTGGAATATATCCACGAACTAGCGTCTGAAATGGGCCATGCAGGCCATCTCGTGAACGCTGTTGTTGGCAAACAAGTCATTGAACCCGGTGTAGCCATCTGAGTGTATCCAGCCCTTGAACGGCGCCAGATGACCAGTTGGATGTTTCCCTTCCTGGTCAGAGCTGAACTTGTACCAGGCGGCGGATGGATCGCCGCTGGCCCATGGGCGCTCATCGCGCACATAGGTCCAAATGCGGGCTGTTGCACAGTTCTTTTTGGCCTACACCGACAACAATGAACGGACTTACGAAGCAAGGCGCTCGATAGAGCGCCCGTCCATTGATTCAAATATAAAAGGGCCGCCCGATGGGCGACCCGTTTCGCAGAGACTGATTTGGTTTTATGCCAATTGTTTGGAAGCTGCTCGGACTTTGCTGGTGGAGTCCTGCATTTGAGCTGTGGCTTGCGAGATCGTCCCGATATTGGTCGTGATCGTCGCAACCCCAGTCGATGCCATCTGCATATTGTCAGAAATGTCGCGCGTCACGGCTGCCTGTTCTTCGACGGCGGCTGCAATGCTTTCCGAGATCGAATTGACTTGCTGGATCACGGCTTTGATTTCTTGAATGGCGGAGACCGCATTGCCGGTTGACGACTGAACCGAGCTGATCTGCGCTGAAATCCGCTCCGTCGCCTTGGTGGTCTGTGAGGCCAGTTCCTTCACTTCCGAAGCCACGACGGCAAAACCCTTGCCTGCTTCACCCGCGCGCGCCGCCTCAATGGTGGCATTCAAGGCCAACAAGTTGGTTTGCGAAGCGATATTTTCAATCAGTTCGATGACTTCACCAATGCTCTGGGCGCTTTCGGACAGGCCAGCCATGATGCCCTCAGACTGGTTGGCTTCCTGCACTGCTTGTCCAGAGACTGAGCTGGCCTGCGACACCTGACGGCTGATTTCTTCAATCGAGGCGACCAATTCTTCAGACGCAGCAGCAACCGTTTGCACACTGGAAGAGGCCTGTGTCGCCGCGCTTGCCGCACTCGCGGCCTGTTGGTTGGTGCCGCTCACAGCATCGGCGACAAGATCAAGATCCGTGTCGATTTCTTTCTGGATGGACATTCGGCGCAAGCGGTTTTCGACGTCCTCGGTGATGTCGGTTGCGAATTTTGCAACTCGCATCGGCTTGCCATCATCATCAAGGATCGGATTGTAGGTCGCCAAAATCCAGACTTCTTTGCCGCCCTTGCCGACGCGCTTGAATTCACCCGAATGATACTGGCCTGACCGCAAATGCGCCCAGAATTCCTGATAATTGGGGCTATTCACTTCGGACGGTTCAACGAACATCCGGTGATGTTGGCCTTTGATCTCACTGAGATTGTAACCAAGCGTTTCACAGAAATTATCATTGGCATCAATGATGGTGCCGTCCATTTCAAACTCGATGACTGCCTGGGAGCGATTGATCGCCGCCATCTGGCCCGCGGTGCGAAGGGTGTCTTGCTTCTTCTGGGTTATGTCAGTTGCAATCTTGATGACGCGTTGAGGCTTGCCCGCACTATTCTTTATAACGCTATAACTGGCCTCAATCCAGATGACATGGCCATCTTTATGGATGCGTGGAAATTCGCCTGACATCGATTTTCCACTGGCCAGCTGTTTCCAGAAGTCGCGATAGGCGGAGCTTTTGGCAAGGGCTTCTTCAACAAACATGCTATGGTGTTTGCCTCTGATCTCTTCATGAGAATAACCGATCGCGCCGCAAAAATTATCATTTGCGAACAATATGTTGCCAGAAAGATCGAACTCGATCATGGCCCATGAATTGCTAATCGCATCGATCCGGGCCTTATTGAGATTGCCTGAAATTTTGAACATAGGGGTACACCATAACTAATCATTCATTTATTTCAGACTGGTTCCAATCCGTAAAATTATCATTAAATACATAAGTGTATTTCTGGAGTATTATGCCGTTATTATATGCCTCGAGGGTGTATTTGTACGTATTTTTGAGAAACGGTTTAAATTTTTTTGCAATTTAGAACGATATAACGACAAGCAATTTACCTATCATTTAGCAACTAGTGGCTGCTTTTATTTAACGTGATTACTTTATTATTGGTAGAGTTGCGTATTTGTTTTCAGGTATTGGTTGTATCTTTAGTCCTAAAACTTGCATTGTGAAAAACATCAATTGATATTTGTTGCAAAGGTAGTTGTGCCAAGGATACACAAGTGAAGGGATGCGATGCTCGCGAGGGTAGAGACTCCAAGACCCTATATATTGAGCGCAAAATTGTTCACAGAAAGCATACACAAAGACAGAGATATTGCTCCCTAGCGGGCAGAGCAATTGCTCAGCCCTATCCGAGGAGCCCTCTGAGAATTGATGCCCTTCCATTCCCTTGAGCCCGAATTTGGCTTTTGAAGCGGTTTTATGGGGTCATTTCACACCATTTCCAGCCTCTATTCACGCCGATTGCCCATTGCTTTGCCGAA
>NZ_QODK01000024.1 GCF_003324485.1 Cohaesibacter intestini
CCCATCTCATTCATGAGGTTGCCCCATTTTCTGCCTGTGATTTTGGCCGCAGTTCATCGTTGCGCATGAAGTGCGCGAAGAATGCCTTTATTTTTGGAATGGGTTGGAGGTGACAATTACGGGTTCATCAGGGCACCTACGGCCCTGGGCTTCAGGGCGGTGCCAGCCGTCTGTTTGACGTGAGTTTGTTGGCAATGCTGGCAAAAAGGTCGGCATCGGGACAGCCTGCGGCATATGCAAGACGGATACGGCTTGCATATTCCTGAACTCGAACGGCGATTTTCAAAAGGCGTAACCGTATGGTTGAGAATTCGGCCTTGGCCATCTCCAAGGGCGATGGGATCATCTCCTTGAGGGTCTGCATCAACCAGTATGCGGCGGTGTGCAGAACAAGACGGACCTGATTGGCAACAGCATTTCTGCAAGAGGTTCTATCCGAGGCGAGATGGGCCTTGTGAGCCTTGATCAGGTTCTCAGCCTGCCCCCGGGCGCAATAGATCGTCTCGTAAAGGATGCTTGGGGCAACCTTTTCCATGTTGGTGACAACGAAGCGGCTATCCAGACCAAGCCTTGTCGCCTGGATGCGAGCAACGACACGGCGCTCACATTTCCAACGTCCTGCCTTGTGACGCAGTTCGGTATAGTCGCGCAGGATATCAATATCATCCTCGGCCCGTGTTGTGGCAACCGCATCGGCAACGTCGCGCACCTTGGTATGGAGTGGACGTGTTGCAGCCAGGCCGAAGAGATACTGGATACCGTTTTTCTCGCAGAAATCCATGGCTTCCGGTCTGGCATAATGCCCGTCCCCACGGATGACGATATGTGTGTTGGGCCATTTGGCCCGGATCCGGCGATACAAACGACGGATATGAGCGCAAACCTCGACCCCGCCCGGTGTCTTTCCCGGCCTGAGCACCATGGCAACCGGACGCCCTGTGTCGGCATCGTAGACATGGATCGGCAGGAAGCAATATTCGTCATAGTGGGCGTTGAACAGCGACAATTGCTGGCGACCATGAACCACATCACAGGTATCGTCGATATCCAGCGTGACGCTCTGGGGTGGAGTGGGATAGCTATCCAACCATTGGTCAACTAGGGCATAGGTCAATCGGATTGTGTCGCGCAATTTCGGCGCATTCTCCAAGCGTGACAGGGTTGGCTGGGAGGCGAGATCGACATCACTGTCGGGCAGATATCCGCAGGCCAACTTGAAGGCTGGGTCCGAACGCAGCCGATCAAAGTCGTTGCAATCCTCATAGCCGCAACAGATTGCAAACAGACGGGCCCGGATCATATCGGCAAGCTGGTGGGTAACACGGGTTGGATCTCGGCGATCGGGAACCAGGGCAGCAAGCCGATCAGCTATACCAAGGCGTTGCTCAATCTCGGCAAGCAGCATGACGCCACCATCGGAAGAGATCCTCCCTCCATCGAAAGCGGACGTGATCTTCTTGCGATTAACGGCTGGAAATTCAAAGCGGGAAACGGTATCAATGGTCATGGCGAATGTGGCTGTGTGTGCGAGATGGAATGGATAGGTGTAAGCAACCAAATCCTACAACAAATCAACCATTTACACTACATTCGCCAGCCAAATTCCCGACCTTCATGCATAAGACGGG
>NZ_QODK01000025.1 GCF_003324485.1 Cohaesibacter intestini
GGCCGATTCCGTTGAAAAAGTAGGCGTTGCTTTGGTGTTGAAGTCCTGATTCAATTCCTTTGAGAATGGAGGATCGGGGCATGATGGGCAACCAGAGCGGAGTGCAGGCTTCGCTGTTTTACGCGTTCAATCTTGAAGACCACGTACCGCGGGATCATCTATTGCGGTCCATTGATCGCTTCATTGATCTTGCAGACATCCGACGTCATCTGGCGCCTTTCTACAGTTCCATTGGTCGCCCCTCGATCGATCCCGAACTGATGATCAGGATGTTGCTGGTTGGCTATATTATGGGGATCCGGTCTGAGCGCCGCCTTTGCGATGAAGTCCACCTCAATCTTGCCTATCGGTGGTTTTGCCGCCTGGACCTGACAGATCCTGTTCCGGATCATTCAACCTTCTCCAAAAACAGGCATGGTCGGTTCCGCCAGAGTGATCTGTTCAGGAAGCTGTTCGAGGATGTTCTCAGCCGCACGATCGCTGAGGGACTTGTTGGCGGGGAAGCCTTCGGGATTGACGCCTCGCTGATCAAGGCAGATGCCAACCGTGAAGATGGCATTGAACCGAAGGACTGGTCACCTGAAGACCACGCAAGCCGGGCAACAGAGGAATATCTGCAAACACTGGATGATGCAGCCTTCGGCTCTGCCACGCCAGTTCCGCCCAAATACATCTCGCCCGTGGATCCAGCCGCACGGTGGTCTGCGGCCGACCGCGGCAAGGCGCACTTCATCTATTCAACCAACTATCTGGTCGATCTCGACAACGGGATCATCGTGGATGTGGAACCGACGGCCCCCATTCGTCAGGCGGAGAACAAAGCTGCCCGCGACATGATCGAACGCGTGATGGCTCAGACCGGTCTCTATCCTGCGCGACTTGTCGGGGACACCGGCTATGGCAGTGCGGAGATGCTGGGATGGCTTGTCTATGAATATGGCATCGAGCCACACATTCCTGTGCTCGATAAATCAGGGAGACGCGACGGCACTTTCCCACGCTCCGACTTCATCTATGATCCCGATGGAGACGTATATTACTGTCCCGGCGGCAAATCCCTGCATCAATATCGTCGCCCATTCAAGAAAGAGCGAGATGCCATTGATGGCGATGGCATGCGCAGATATCGCGCCAGCAAGCATGACTGCGAGGCCTGCGTTTTGAAACAGGTCTGTGTTCCCAAGGAACCAGCCCGCAAGATCATGCGCTCCGTCTTCGAGGGTGCCCGCGATATGGCAAGAGATATCGCCCAGACGGATGATTATGTCATCTCTATGCGTCAGAGAAAGAAGGTGGAGATGCTGTTTGCCCATCTCAAACGTATCATGAAACTGGATCGGTTACGCCTCAGAGGACCAAATGGAGCCCGAGACGAATTCCACATCGCAGCAACAGCCCAGAACCTGCGCAAGATGGCAAAACTGATCCCGATCCCGGCGTGAAACGCCATCAACACCCGCCTTACCGCGCCCGAACTCCCCTCAAAATCTACGACTTTTTCAACGAAATCGGCCC
>NZ_QODK01000026.1 GCF_003324485.1 Cohaesibacter intestini
TCCGCCAATTCTGTTGAAAAATTAAGTGCTGCAGCGCAAAACGGAGGGCGGTTTTGGGAGGCTCGACGCTCCCTCATGCCGGAGTTGGGAGCAGCTTTGCCATTTTGCGCAGGTTCTGTGCTGTGGCTGCCAGTGTGAACTCGTCTTTTGCTCCATTTGGTCCTCGAAGACGCAGTCTATTCAGCCCCATGATCTTCTTCATGTGAGCAAACAGCATCTCAACTTTTCGCCTGGCGTGCCTAGAGGCGATATAGGCATCTGTATCTGCCAGATCTCGGGCGAAGTCTCGCGCTCCTTCATGGATTGATCTGGTGATGTGCCGAGTGGCAGTGTTGGGGCAGCATCTGAACTTCAGTTCACAGTTCTGGCAGTCCGCTTTGGCAGCACGATATCGGATATTTTCATCACCCTGCATCTTGGGCCGGATTGTCTGGAATTGACGGCGACTGGGCAGCAGGTCTTTGCCATCAGGGCAAATGTATCTGTCATTCTCATAGTCAAATATGAAGTCGGTCCTCGAGAATGTCTGGTCGAGCCGCTGCGATCTGTCGAGAACCGGAACATGTGGCTCGATACCTTTCTCATGAACCAGCCAAGCAAGTGTCTCGGCATTGCCATAAGCGCCATCACCGACGAAGCGTTCTGGGTATATACCAAACTTCTCTTCAACACGATCAACCATATCCAGTGCGGCATTAACTTCAGCCTGTCGGATCGGCGCTGTTGTTTCAACATCAACAATCACAGCATTATCCAAGTCCACCAGATAGTTGGTGGAATAGGCAAAGATCGAATAGGCCTTCTTTGCTCCAGTAAAGCGTGCTGCCGGATCAACCGGCGAGAGCACCTTTGGTTTCACGGGCGTTGCAGCGCCGAAAGCGGCATCATCAAGGGTCTCGAAGTATTCTTCTGTCGCCCGCGTGATGCGTTCTGGCGTCCAATCTGATGCTTCAACTTTGTTCAGCCGCTTTGCATCAGCCTGTACGATAGAAGCATCAACACCCAAAGCCTCCCCACCGACAAGCCCCTCTGCGATGCAGCGGGCCAACACCAGTTCGAAGAGATGACGGAAAAGATCGCTATCCCGGAAACGGCCATGTCGGTTCTTGGAAAATGTCGAATGATCAGGAACTGGGTCACCCAAGTCCATACGGCAAAACCATCTATAGGCCAGGTTCAGGTGAACTTCCTCACAGATGCGCCGTTCAGAACGAATGCCCATGATGTAGCCGACCAACAACATCCTGATCATCAGCTCGGGATCAATCGAAGGGCGGCCCTGGCTGCTGTAATAGGGAGCAAGGAAAGATCTGACCTCACTCAGATCGAGAAAGTGGTCGACCTTCCTGAGCAAGTGGTCAGCAGGAACGTGATCTTCAATCGAAAACTCGTAAAAGAGCGCTGCCTGCGCAACTTGCCTCGGTCCCAGCATTCGCAAATCCCCCCTTTTCCTAAAAGGATTGAATCAGGACCAAGCGATTACTTCAACAGCTACTTTTTCAACACCATTCGCCC
>NZ_QODK01000027.1 GCF_003324485.1 Cohaesibacter intestini
GGAGCCCTCTGAGAAACGGAATGATTTCGGGTAATTTTGATTGTTGGTTGCTATAGTGCCCATTATTGGAGGAGGCGTTCAGAATGGGCATCAAGAACTTTAATCAACTTGGCTTTGCGGAGCAATTTGTCCGTCAGCGCAAGACGCGGAAGCATTCGAGCCTTGAGCAGGTTGATGCCACCGTTGACTGGGATCCCATCATGCAAATTCTGTCTGTGACACGAGCCAAGGTCGGCCGGAAGGGCTATCCGCCTCTGTTGATGTTCAAAGCCCTTCTGCTTGCCCAATGGCATGATCTTAGCGATGTTGAACTGGAATATCGGGTCAGCGACAGTCTGAGCTTTCGCAAGTTTGTCGGTTTGCCCCTGGATCACGTTGCTCCTGATGAGACTTCCTTTGTCAATTTCCGCAAAGCCTTGCGACAGCATCAGTTGGAAAAGAAACTGTTCGATGAGATTACGCGGCAGCTTGATGCGTCCGGCCTGATCCTGCGCAAGGGCACGATCATGGACGCTACTCTTGTTTCGGCGGCAGTATCGAGGCCTTCTGTGGAGGCTGGCGAGGTCTCTGAAGCCGATCCTGATGCGGAATTTTCCAAAAAGAATGGCAAAAGCTATTTCGGCTACAAACTGCATATCGGTTTGGACCAGGGCTCAGGCCTTATCCGCAAGTTGCTCGCCAGCGGGGCCAGTTTGCATGACGGTCAGGCCAGCGAGGATCTGATCTCCTGGGATGAGGAGCAAGTCAGTGCCGACAAGGCGTATGAAAGCGCAGCCCTGAGGGCCAAGTTGCGGGCACAAACCATCAAAGACCGGATCATGCGCAAGAAGCCGAAAGGAAAATCAGCGCCAATCTGGCAGGTCTGGTGGAACAAGACCATCTCTTCGTTCCGCTTCGAGGTTGAGCAAGTTTTTGGGATTGGCAAGGAATGCTCAGGCTTGGAGCGAACGCGCTATCGAGGTCTGCGGCAAGTCAAGACGCAGTTTTATTTGTTTGGTTCGGCCTACAACTTGAAAAGGGCCTTCGGATGATTGCACCGAACGTAGGATCAGTCTGCCTGAATTCTTGGAATTCGGCAAAGCAATGGGCAATCGGCGTGAATAGAGGCTGGAAATGGTGTGAAATGACCCCATAAAACCGCTTCAAAAGCCAAATTCGGGCTCAAGGGAATGGAAGGGCATCAATTCTCAGAGGGCTC